>JBKJPM010000105.1:0-17672 GCA_046595175.1 Gemmatimonadaceae bacterium | reverse complement strand
GCAACAAGGACATCATCACCGCCGCGCACATGGGAAAGATGAAGGACAAGGCGATCGTCGGAAACATTGGTCACTTCGACAATGAGATTGACATGGCCGGACTGAACAAGGTTAAGGGCGTCAAGCGTACGCAGATCAAGCCACAGTACGACGAATACACTTTCTCTGATGGACACAGCGTCATGATCCTCGCCGAAGGCCGTCTTCTCAACCTTGGCTGCGCGACTGGTCACCCGAGCTTCGTCATGTCGGCCAGCTTCACGAACCAGGTGATGGCGCAGATCGAGCTGCACACGAACAACGCGTCGTACGAAAAGAAGGTGTACACGCTGCCGAAGAGACTGGACGAGAAGGTTGCGCGTCTGCACCTCGACAAGCTTGGAATCAATCTCACCAAGCTTTCAAAGGAACAGGCTGACTACCTAAACGTTCCGCTCGAAGGACCGTACAAGCCGGATCACTACCGGTACTAGTATTTGGGTAGTGTTGGTACAAGAAAGCCCCGCCATTTCTGGCGGGGCTTTTCTTATTCCTGGACCAGTCCGGTCTTATGTTCGTCAAGCTCCCGTTTCAAACGGGAAATCTCCTGCTGTCTGAGATCTACAGATTGCGCTGCAATTTTCTGCGCTTTGAGAGAGCCTTCTAAATTGCGAAGGAGGCTGCCACACCCCACGGCGATGACCGTTGCCACTGAAACGAAATTGAAAGTGATGATCGCCCAGGTTATCCGGGGATCCGTGTCAATTCCGGCGAGCACAGGATGCCACTTCGTATACTGCCCTCCCACTATGAGCGTCAGGGCATCGAGCAAAATCGCGCCGTATGCGTAGCCAGGCCCCATGAGAACGACGACGGCCATCACGAAGGCGAGCAGATAAAAGAGCGAAAGAGTGCCCTTCATGAACATTGACGTGAGCCCCAGCCAGTATGGTACGACAACAAGGCAGAGGGCGCGAAAACGATATGGTCGCCGAACTATTGCCGCCAGGATGACCGCAATTGCCGCGGGTATGCCGGCCAGCGTCTGGAGCGAAGGCCCGTTAACGGTCGAAAAATAGACGTAAGGAAAAGCTGTCAGGACAGCCAGTGGAAAGGCAAACCACATCACCCTTGCGAGTGTGCGCGACCTCCACTCGTCCAGCTCGAGGTACTCGTGGTGCGGATGGTCCTTGCCTGGCGTCAGGTCACTCAATAGAGACGCGAGTTAACGCCGGGAACCACAATGACCATAAGGATCTTGGCATGCACAAGGATAGGGATGTATCCAGTGCCCGTCAAAGACTTCTGACTCCTGGCTTACTTCACACCATTCAAGAGTTTCGCCTTTGTCCAGATGATGGCCATGTCGCAGCCCTGGGATTGTATGCGCCGGGCACATCATTGGGCAGTCTCTGGGAAGAATAAACTTCAATTGCGCCAACTTGTTGGGGCAGGATGAAGTCATCGAGATTCTCGCGCCATTGTACTCCATCTATCACATAAATAAGGCAATTGCGATCGGCGCGGACGGCGCGCCCGCTCACCAGCGCCTTGTTCTTGATGTACGTAACCTTCAGCAGCGGAATCTCCCGCAAAAGATCTGATGCACGCATGGGATTGCGATGATCTATCTCTTCGGGCGTCACGAAGTATCCGAACCCAGCTTCCTTGCGCCTGGTGAAGCCGATCCTGTCCATAGTCACGTCGCGCACTGCTTTCACCGTTACACTCGACAACACCGGCACGAGCGTCTCCATCGCCAATTCAAATTGCCTGGTCTGCGCCGGGATCAGGGTTACGGCGCGCTCAAACCCTTCATACCCAATCTTCCGGACTTGCAGCGTCTGCGTGCCAGAGGGCACGTCGCCCAGAATAAACCGTCCGCTCGAATCTGTTTGAGTTGATGCCAGGCCACCGCTTATTGCCACGGAAGCGCCTGCGACCGGCCGGAAGTCGGGGCCGCGAACAACGCCGCTGATGCTCGCGCGTCCCACCCGGCCGGTGTTGATCCCGCGTTGACCTGCAACGCTCACAGCGGTGTCTCCACGCTCCTGAAACGCAAGCGACTGTATCAAGAGGTGCGATTGCGACATGATCACAGGCACAGGCGTGGTTGCGCGATTTCCCTGCGTCGCGACAATCTGTCCCGATACCTGCGTTGGTACATGGCAGACTACGAACCTCCCGTCCGTGCCCGTCATGGCGTTCCGAATCACGCGGCTGTTGCGAACGCCGACATCTTTCCCAATTGAAGTCTCGAGCCAGGTGACCGTCACTGTTGCATCCGCGACTGCGTCAGCCCCATTTGCTTCGGTAACGAATCCGGTCAGCGCACCTTCGTCAACCGTCTGAAAGCCAGGACATTTCAGCCGTGAAATCACGAGCGGAGTGGGAACCGCGATAGCGAGGTTCACCGTATCGCCCGCTACAAATCGACGCGCGGGTACGGTAAGCCGTATTCCAATGGTGTCCAGCAGCGGATGAAAAACCTCCACAGAATATGACCCGGGCGGAATCGAATCCACCTGCGCTCGCCCGAGTTGGTCTGCCCCACTCGACCGCTTCGATCCAAGAACGACAATGAAAGCACCGGGAAGCGCGCTCCTGCCGGCGCTGTCCACAACCTGAATCCGCAGGGTGGAAGACTTGACCGAGCTCTGCGCCGACATCGTGCTCGCGCACATCAGCAGCAATAGCATCGGAAAGGTTCGCAAAGATACCATTTGTGCGTGGCTCATTATTTTTTTATTCCTGAGCAGGTCGTCGGTAGCGTTCGCCGTAGCCGGTCAAATGGTCCGACCACGGATCGCGCCTGCGCAGCCGCCCTTTCACAGATAACCCTGAGGGTCGCAGCCGTTCCCTTCCATTCATGTACGGTCGCCTGATCCAGCAATGCATGTCGCCGCGCAATCTCGTCGCGATACCAGCGCGTAGGAAGCATGGGCACAGTGATCATAACAACGTCCGGCCGGATACGAGCCACCTGCCGCACATACCATACAGGATAGGTGTCATTGTCCCCGTGCGCGAGCAAAACTGCGCGCGCAGGTGCAAGCCGCATAAGCTCCGACGCGAACTGGAGCGCCGCGGCTGAGGCGGGCTGCACTGTCCGATCCACCGCAACCCAGTTCATAGCGAGTGGAGCAGCTGCGAAAACAAGCCCGAGCGGAGTACCGCGGACTCGATCGGCAAATAGTTTCCTTCCCGCGCTCATGGCGCCGAACCCGGCCCACAACCCCCAGCTCACCCAGGCGAGAAGGAAGAAGTAATCACGCTCCCGCGCTTCATGCAGTGCATCGGCGCGAAGAAAAGCGATTCCATATGACGGTCCGGCTTTCAGGTTCAGGTAGACGACGACACCAACTATAGCCGTAAGAAACAAAGTTCCCTGAGCGCGCCAGCTCACGCGATGCAGTCTGCGATGTTCCCGACAACCCCAAACCCCGAACAGCGCATACAAGAAGCTCACGGGCGTTCGCAAAACACTGGGGGGTTGGCTGGGATTCAGCCCAAGAGCAAACTGCCAGTCAGCCCACTCAAATACATTTCCAAATTGCAGGTAAAGCGGCGCTTGTCTCGGCCACAGTCCGGCAGGCTCGTACTGTTTCCGCGTAATGACATCGACGAGAGCCGCGAGCGATGATGGATTCCCCTGGTTGATTGACGGATCATGCCGCGCGCGCAGGTACATGAAAACAATCACCGACGCCCCGGCGACTGCAACAGACAAGGTCTGCAGTACGAGTACGACCATTCTTCTCTCGCGAGCGATCATCCGTATGGCGGGTGCAGCAAGCACAATCGCCGCAGGGAGCGCAAGCAACGCTGTCAGGTGCAGTGCCCATCCAAGCCCGGCTACATAGACGAGGAGAAGGAGATACCTCTCGCCGCGAGTTTCAAGAAATTCGTTCGCGATCCAAATGAGCAGGGCAGCAACGAAAAACGCGGGAGCGTAAACTTCAGTCTCGGTTGCGCTCATCCAGAGGCTGGACGTGGCGCCCGCGCAAATCGCAGCCGCAAATGAGGAATACCGGTCCCTGGTCCAGCGTGCGAAGAGGTTTGCAAAGAGTGCGCATCCAGCCGCGGCGCAGACGGCGGAAAAGAGATTTACTGAGCGCGCAAAGCCGAGGACAGGCGAAAGAATGTGAGCCCACACATTCGCCGTGAGTACATAGAGCGGAGTTCCCGGCGGGTGCGGGATCCCAAGCGAATGAATCGCGGCGAGAAATTCACCGGAATCCCAGAACGTCACTGTTGGTGCCAGTGTCGCTGAATAAATCGCGAGCAGCGCGATGAATGCCGCAGTTGCTGCTTTCCTGTCGTTCGAGATTCGGGTCACCATCATGATTAAGTTGCGGAGTTTAACACCCGCCAGGCAACATCAAGCGCAGCACGGTTCATAGAAACATTGTGGACCCGAAATAGCATCGCCCCTGACACCAGCGCCATGACGTTGGCACCCGCAGTTCCCGCGTCGCGAGAATCCATCGAGAGCTCGGCGCCTGCATCCAGCCCGGATGCTTCCCGCAAGACCTCCGAAACTGTTCGCTTTCTCGAAACGCCCACGAGAATGGGATATCCGAGGCTTCGCAGTGGGCCGAGATCGTTAAGAAGTGCGCGGGAATGCCCGGTTCTCTTGGAGAACCCAATTCCAGGATCGAGCACTATTGATTCCTTCGCTGCGCCGGCCGCGATTGCGCCGTTCGCGCTCTCACCCAGTTCGCGCGCGACATCAGCACTGACATCTGTACCGTAGGCGGCATGCTTATATGAAGCAATTTCGTCGAGCTTGCCTCGCGAATGCATCAGGATCAATCCAGCTTTCCTGGTTGCCACCAGGGGACCAAGCTTGGAGTCGAACCTCAGGGCCGACACGTCGTTCACTATGTCCGCCCCGGAGTCCAGCGCGGCCCGCGCCACGCTCGCCTTCCAGGTGTCTATAGAAATTGGAAGGTCAGGCAGCGCCTGGCGAACCTTTTCGATCACTGGAATGACGCGCCGAGCTTCTTCGGTCTCGTCAACCACCTCCGCACCGGGGCGAGTTGATTCGCCCCCGAAGTCGAGCGCATCAGCTCCCTGGTCGGCAAGTTTTCGAGCCTGCTCGACGGCCGATTCGGGCGAAAAAAAATTACCCCCGTCACTGAAGCTGTCGGGGGTAACGTTGATGATGCCGATCAAAATCGGGCGATCGATCACAATCTCACGAGCACCGATCCGCCAGCGCTGAAAACTTCGCGACGGATCGGGTCTCGACTTCTGGCTCACGCCGGCGCGATCTCCGGGCCGCCGAAAAGCGGCGGTTTCGCAGGCTTCGCCTGTTTAAGCGCAGCTGCTGCAGGAAGCGGCATTGACGACGGCGGACCCATCGCGCGCGGAGGCAGTGCCTCGCCACGCGCCAGTGCATTCACTTCGTCGCCAGTAAGTGTTTCGCGATCGAGGAGCGCAGCAGCAACCGTGTGCAGCAGTTCGATGTTCTCGGAAAGAACTTCCTTGGAGCGCGCATATGCTTCCTTGATGACGCGCGTCACCTCGGAATCCACAAGCTGCGCGGTCCGCTCCGATACTTCCCTGCGCGACTGCAGCTCGCGGCCAAGGAATATCTCCTGCTCATTGTCGCCGACGAGGATGGGTCCGATTGCATCCGACAGTCCCCACTGCGAGACGTAGCGCCTTGCGAGTCCTGTAGCCATTTGAATGTCACTGGAAGCGCCTGTCGTAACCTTGTTGTGACCGAACACGAGCTCCTCGGCGACCCGCCCTCCATAGGCTTTCACAAGAGTTGCTTCGAGCTGCTCGCGCGTTACAGAAACACGATCGTCCTCAGGCAAGGTCCACGCGACACCAAGCGTGCGACCGCGCGGAACAATGGTGACTTTGTGCAGAGGATCATTGCCCTTCACCTTGATTGCGCAAATCGCGTGGCCGCTCTCGTGGTATGCAGTGAGCTTTCGCTCTTCATCCTTCATCACCATGGACTTCCGCTCGGCGCCCATCATGACGCGATCCTTCGCATCCTCAAGATCTACCATATAAACCTTGTCATGATTCCGGCGTGCTGCGAGCAACGCACCTTCATTGACAAGATTTGCGAGATCGGCTCCCGCCATTCCCGGAGTACCGCGCGCGAGCAACGTAATATCCACGTCTTCCGCCATTGGCTTACCGCGCGTGTGAACACGAAGAATTCCTTCGCGGCCACGGAGGTCCGGAGCGTCGACGACAATCTGTCTGTCGAAGCGACCAGGGCGCAGAAGGGCCGGATCCAGAACGTCCGGACGGTTTGTCGCGGCAATCAGGATTACGCCTTCGTTTGACTCGAATCCATCCATTTCGACGAGCAGCTGATTCAGAGTCTGCTCGCGCTCGTCATGCCCGCCGCCCAAACCTGCTCCACGGTGGCGCCCAACCGCATCGATTTCGTCGATAAAGATGATGCATGGGGCATGCGCTTTTCCCTGCTCAAATAAATCGCGAACACGGCTCGCGCCAACGCCAACGAACATTTCCACGAAGTCAGAGCCTGACATCGAGAAAAATGGCCGATTCGCTTCACCGGCAACCGCTCGCGCGAGCAAAGTCTTTCCCGTTCCCGGCGGTCCTACCAGGAGCGCGCCCTTCGGCAAACGTCCGCCGAGCTTTGTGAACTTTTGGGGATCTCTCAGAAACTCGATGATTTCCTGGAGATCCATCTTAGCCTCATCGGCGCCGGCCACATCGTCAAAGGTGACCTTGGGTGTATCACCAGTGAGCAGCTTCGCCTTGGACTTGCCGAATGAAAACGCCTTTCCACTTCCAGCCTGCATCTGGCGCAGGAAGAAGAGCCAGAATCCGATAATCAGGATGTAGGGCAGGAACGAAATCAAGATCGCCCCAAATCCGGTACGCGTGGGCTCGGCCTTGATGGTGACACCCTGCTTCTTCAGGCTAGCTCGGTCACCATCGGAGAGCGGACCAGGCATACGCACCGTGAAGCGGTCAGCTGGACGGTTGTTGATGGAAACTTTTTGTTTGAATTCCCCGACAATGAGGTCCGTTCCCTGAATGCTGACGCTCTTGACGTTCCCGCGATCGAGCTCATGATCGAAGTCAGGTGAGTAGTTGATCTCCGGTGCTTCACCCGCGCTCCGTCCCGCGAACTGCATAATCGCAACGGGGACGAGAATCAGCAGGAACCAGAACGCAACCGTCTTTGAGGTCTTTCCCCATTGCGGCGGCTTGCGCGGCGTTTTCGGTGCAGGTAGTTGCATTTACTCGAGGCTCGCTATGTATGGCAAATGCCGGAAATCTTCCGCGTGATCGAGCCCATATCCAACAAGGAACTCGTGGGGCGCATCGAATCCGACAAATCGCGTTTCGTATTCCAGTTCTTCAGCAATGTGCTTGTGCAGCAGTGCGCAAATCGCAATTGAAGCTGGCCGTCTTTCACCTAGCAGCTTCATCAACTTATTGAGTGTGCGACCTGTATCCACAATGTCTTCAACCAGCAGGATGTGCTTCCCTTCCAGCTCAGTCTCAGGATCGTACAACAATCGTACCGTACCACTCGAAACCGTCCCTTCACCGTAGCTGGACGCAACGAGGAAGTCCACATGGATCGGGCGGATTATGTGCCGAACAAGGTCACTCAAAAAAATAAAGCTTCCCTTCAGCAAGCCGAGCACCAGCAACTCGCCGTCAGGGTAAGCCGCCGTAATCTCGGCGCCCAGCTCTACGCATTTCGCTTCGATCTCTTCTGGCGTGTAGGCAATGCGCTTGAGCGCGCGGCCTCTCAGGCGCGGATCTACTTCTGTAGCTGCCATCGTCTCAGTAGCATGTGGTCACGACGCATCAGGATTTCGACGCCTCCAGACAGCTGGATCGATCCACCTGTCATACCATTAATAGTAAACTCAGCTGCGCGATGGGTTCCTCTCCGGTCCATCACCACACTCGCACGGGCGGCGAGGGCGGGCCAGATCACCCGGAGGGAGCTCGCATCGTAGCTACGCAATCTATCACGTTCGACGCGAACTTCTCCCCCTTTCGAGCCTTCGGCGTCAAACAATTCCACCAGCGCATCCATCTGCACACGCCAGTCCGCGGACTTCCTGGCGATTGCCAGAAGATCCCTGTCAATAGCAGGGTTGACCTTACGAAGCGCAGGCAGCAGGTCGTGCCGGATTCGGTTGCGCATGTGAGTCCTGGCGACGTTGGTCGGATCCTCTAGGAATTCGACTCTCTCCGCGCGAACATATTCAGCCAGCTCGGCACGTGAGAAGCTCAAAAGCGGCCGGAGAATCGCCGATTCTGCGAAAAGTCCGCTCAGCCCGCGGGGACCGGCTTCCCTGAGAATTCGCATGAAGACCGTTTCAACCTGGTCGTCACGGTTATGAGCGGTGGCGATCACACGCCCATCGGCGAGCGCCGTCTCGCGCAGGAACTGGAGGCGTGCCTTTCTCCATTCGTTCTCCCGCGTACCTTTGCCCCCCGAGCACCCCAGGACACAGGGAAGTCCAAGTGCCGAAGCGCGATCGGCGACGAGACGTACCGCCGTGGATGCGAAAATCCCTGTTCCGTGGTCGAACGTCGCCACCAGAATGTCGCACTCCGAGCGTGCAGCAGATTCCAGAAGGACCATTGAGTCAAGGCCGCCCGAAACGGCGAGCAGAACCGAGCCCCCGTCGAACACTTTTCGAACGGTTGAATCGACCTTCTGGACTACAGGCTTTGGAAAGGTCATACTACCTTATAATCTACACGTTCCAACTAGAGAGAAATCATTGGAAACGCACGGTCCATTAGGCACCCTCTGGGTGTCGCTCGGGTTAATTGCTTTTTACCTAGCACTCATCTGGCTGAATACGCTCTTGGGTGTATTTCTTACACCGTTGTTCCTTATTCCCGGAACCTGGTTGATGGACAAACTCGGGCTGAGGAAACGCGAGCAGGAAGCAGCCGACGCCGCGGCCGAAGAAGAAGCAGCAGCAGCGGGCTAAACACAATTGTTGTGTTGTGCGTACTAAGGTGATGCGCCGTCTCGCGATCGCCTCATTGATTCTTTTTTGGTCATCTCCCCGCACGGCTGCCGCGCAGCGTGCCGATTCACTAACTCTTTCAATTGAGGACGCTGTCGCGCGCGCAATTCGCGTTGGCGACGAAGCGCGCGCAGCTGGTGCGCAGATCGAGATTGCCGATGCGCAGGTGACAATTGCGCGATCAGCCGGCCTTCCTCAGCTCAGGCTTTCAGGATCGCAGTCACACGTATCCGAGAGTGCACGGGCCCAGGCAGTTGGATCGATTTTTAACCAGCCCAATACCTACAGTGCGAACGCGAATTTCTCGCAGGCGCTATTCCAGGGTGGACGCATAGTCGCCGGATCGCGGGCGGCGAACGCGGTCAGAAATGCGGCTCGATTCGATGAGGCGGAAACAAAAGCGCAGGTGGCCCTCGACGTTCAGCGCGCGTACCTGCAGGTGCTCTTTGCAAAACGGCTTGCAGAAATCCAGGAATCCGGGCTCGCTCTCGCCGGCGAGCGTGTGCGTCAGGCAGAACAGTTCGAAGCGGCGGGCCGGGCTGCGCGATATGACGTACTTCGTGCGCGGGTTCAGCAGGCGAATCTCGAGCCTGTCACGATTCAGGCGCGAAGCGATGTCGAAATTTCAATGCTCGACCTCAAGCGTCTTGCAAACATTCCATCATCACAGCCGCTCAAGCTGACAAGCAGCATTGATACGCTCGCAGTGCGTGAGATCGCTGCCAGCGTCGCTGCTGCGCCCACGCTCCAGGATCGGCCCGCACTTCGATCTGCCGAAGCCGTGGTTCAAGCGCGTCGTGCGGGAGTCCGCGTTGCAAAAGCAGATCTTCTTCCGACCATCACCTTGAACGGTGTGATTGGCGGGCAGGCATTTCCACTTACCGGCTTGCCAAACGGGCGAGGGAGACTCGACGTGGTTGACTGTCCCGCTGGAAGCACCGCGGGCCGGGTTTGCACGCAGCAGAATGGCGGATGGTTCGGTGACAAATCGTTCGGGCTGACAATGTCATGGCCCATCTTCGACGGCCTGCGCGCAAAGGGCGCGATCGATCTTGCCCAAGCCAACGCACGGCTTTCCGAGGTGCAGCTGGCGCAGACTCGGGAGCGCACAGAACTGGATGTCACGCGCGGTCGTGCGGAACTCGGTCGCGCCCAGGCGCTGTACGCTGCGCGCAAGACAAACGGGCAAGAAGCAGATGAAGCATTTCGGCTGGCTACGCTTCGCTTTTCCCGCGGCCTTGGTACACAACTCGAAGTATCCGATGCACAGCTTGCTATGACGACCGCGCAGACCAATGAAGCCCGATCCATTTTTGACCTGTACCTTGCAGCGGCAACGCTTGCTCGCGCGCTCGGCCAGCCAATTCCATTTCCCGACAGGCAATGGGTACCGGTCACCTCAATCAAAAACCGGTAATCGCTTGCTAAATACTTCCTCTCGCCTCGGACTCGCTGCTCTCCTCGCGGGATCTCTGAGTGCGTGCTCGAGCAAACCTGACACCGCTAAAGCTGCGCCGGCGGCGCGCGCAGGAGAAGCACCGCCCGTGGGACGCGGAGGGCAGAGCCTCTCTCTCTCACCGACCGATATCGACACAGTCACCGCGACTACGATTGCTGACGGTGTACCGGTCACCGGAAGTCTGCGCCCGATCGAAACGATCGACGTTCGCGCGCGCCTTGAAGGAGACGTGAATGCTGTTGCAGTTCGTGAAGGCGAGTACGTCCATGCCGGTCAGCTGCTCGCAACCTTTGACGCTTTCGAGCAGCAGAGTGCGGCACAGAGCGCAGTTGCAGACAGGTCGTCGGCCCGTACCGACCTGCAGACGGCTGTTTGGAATCTCGAGCAGACGCAAGAGCTGTTCAAAGCCGGAGCCGTACCTGAGCGGGATGTGCGCGCTGCGCAGCAGTCGGTGTCTTCCGCGCGCGCCAGACTCGCCGCGACTGAGTCGCGCCTGCGTTCTGCGTCCACGACGTCGCGCGATACCCGCGTCATTGCCGCAACCAGCGGTACCGTGGAGAAACGGTTCGTCGAGAGGGGTGAACACCTCGCACGGGGCGCGCCGATGTTCACACTGGTACGCAACGATGTGCTCGAGCTTGCCGCCGCCGTGCCTGAGAAACGCGCCAGCGTGATCAAGGTCGGCCAGCCAGTGGAGTTCAGCGCGAACGGAATGAAGTTCACCGGCCAGGTAGCCCGAGTCAGCTCCACAATTGACCCAGCCAGCAGAGCGGTTACGGTCTATGTGCAGGTCCCGAATGCGGCGGGCGCGCTCAAGGGCGGAACGTTCGCAACGGGAACGGTGATCGCACGCAACATTGCGAATGCGATTGTAGTACCGACGTCGGCTGTGAAACAGGGCAGCGAAGGAAAAAACCTGGTCTACAGGATCGTCGATAAGAAACTCGACGCAGCCCTTGTGACGCTTGGGATACGCGACGACAAGGCAAATGTTGTTGAGGTAATGAGCGGACTCAAGGCTGGTGATGTGATAATCACCGGCAACGTCGGCACGCTCGGCAAGGGAATGCGCGTCGAGATCATATTTCCAGGTGGTCGTGGAAAGAGCGGTGGCGGAGGAGGCGGAAATGTTCCTCGCTGACCTATCGATCAGGAGACCCGTATTCGCGACCATGATGATGGTCGCGCTTGTCGTGCTCGGCCTCGTTTCTTACAAGCGTCTTGCAATCGACGAGTACCCGGATGTGACGTATCCAATCGTCATTGCGCAGACTACATATCCCGGCGCTTCGCCCGAAGTAATGGAGCGCGATGTTTCCCGTCCCATCGAGGAAGCGCTGAATACAGTTCAGGGTTTGAAGGAAATCGGATCCACGTCCCTGAATGGAATATCGCTGGTTCGTCTCACCTTTAATCTCGACGTGGACGTGCTGGCCGCGCAGCAGGATGTCCAGGCGAAGGTCGCGCGAATCCGCCGTAGCCTGCCACCCGAAATTGAAGAGCCAGTCATCCAGCACTTCGACCCCAACGATCAGCCGATCGTATCAGTGGCGATGCAGAGCAAGGACCGGTCGCTTCGCGAGCTGACAAGTCTCGCAGATGAAGTGGTCTCCACGCGCTTCCAGGCAATTCCGGGCGTGGGCGGAATAAACGTGAACGGTGGCGAAACCCGGCAGATCCGCGTCGAGCTGCATCCCGATGCAATGCGGTCATACGGTATTGGTCCGCCGCAGGTCATACAGGCGCTGCAGCGCGAAAACCAGGAAATTCCGGCCGGGAGAATCACTTCCGGCGTGAACGAACAACTGATTCGCGTCACTGGAAGAATCGTTGACCCACGCGCCTTCGGCGCAATCGTTGTGGCAGTTAGACAGGGAGTGCCTATCAGACTCGGAGATGTTGCCACTATTGTGGACGGCCGAGCGGATGTGCGGAACGCTGCTCTGCTTGGCGAAGGGAAAGATGACGCGCCTGCCGTCGCTCTCGACATACTGAAGATATCGGGCTCCAATACTGTCGAAGTAGCAGACTCCGTCCGCGCTGCAACCGAACAACTCGGCAGGCAGCTACCGGCGGATATCCAGATGCGAATCATTCGTGACGACTCGCGCCGCATTCGCAGCTCGTTGTCCGATGTAGAGCTGACCATCCTGCTCGGCGCGGTGCTCACCATCATGATCATCTATCTCTTCCTTAATTCGTGGAGATCGACGGTCATTACCGGATTGACCCTGCCGGTGAGTGTCATATCGGCATTTTTCGTCATGTGGGTGTTTGGGTTCACGCTCAACACCATGACACTGCTTGCGCTGTCACTCGCGATCGGTCTGCTGATTGACGACGCAATCGTTGTGCGCGAGAACATTGTGCGCCACGTGCAGATGGGTAAGGACCATGTAACGGCTGCGAAGGAAGGAACCAGCGAGATCGGGCTCGCAGTTGTTTCAACGTCACTGGCAGTTGTTGCGGTGTTCGTGCCCGTTGCGTTCATGGGGGGAATGATTGGAAAGATATTCTTCCAGTTTGGCGTCACCGTCGCTTTTGCGGTTCTTGTCTCCCTCTTCGTCTCCTTCACGCTCGACCCGATGCTCTCGAGCGTCTGGCCCGATCCTGACGCAGAAGCCGGCGCACATGCCGATGAGAAGCGGATGAATCCTATCCGGCGCGCAGGCCACAAGTTCGACCGCTGGTTCGAAGGCGTCGCTGACAGTTACCCGCACAAGCTTGGGTGGGCGCTGAATCATCGCGGCAAGGTGCTAGCCGGTGCGCTGCTGTCCATCCTGCTCGCGGGATTCATTCTTCCCCGCCTCGGATTCACCTGGCTGCCTGACGTGGATGGCAGCGAGTTCAACGTCCAGATCCGCACGGCCCCGGGATCCAGTCTCGCTTATACGGTGACCAAGGCGAAAGAGGTCAGCTCATTCCTCCGCTCGCAGCCTGAAGTCGCGTTTACCTATACGACGATTGGCGGAGGGTTCCGCGGAACGCCCAATAGCGGCGGCATTTATGTCCGACTCGTCCCGCGCAAGGAGCGCAAGCGTTCGCAGGACGAAATTCAGACAGCACTGCGAAAACAGCTGAGCAGAATTCCGGGGATTCGTCCCTCGATCATGGGAACTCCCTCCATTTTCGGGGGACGACGGCAGCCGATCACGATCAACGTTCAGGGGCCGGAAGAATCTCGTCTCAAGGTTGCGGCGACACAGGTGCTCAATGCTATCAAGACAGTGCCCGGTGTTGCGGAACCCAATTCCAGCGATGAAGGACAGATTCCCCAGCTCGACGTGAATGTAGATCGCCAGCAGGCTTGGGCCGCGGGTGTCGGTATCAACAGCATTGCGGGTACACTCCAGCCGCTTTTCGCCGGGCAGAGGGCAACACGCTGGGAAGATCCGCAGGGATTCTCGCATGACGTGGTTGTCGTATACCCGGATTCACTCCGGCAGAGCGCAGCCGACATCGCCAACATCGCGATTCCGTCATCCAACATGGATCCAGCCACTGGCAATCCCGCGATGGTTCCGCTTACACAGGTTGCGGAGGTCAAGGGCGGGCTTGGTCCGCAGCAAATCGAGCGTAGAAATCTCGAGCGCCAGGTTTCAATCAGCGCCGGGGTCCTTCCCGGATTCGGCATGGGTGATGTCGCGGCAAATGCCAAGACAACAATTGATAATCTCGGATTGCCAGTGGGATATCACACTGTGTTCACCGGGGACGTTCAGAACCTCAACGAGACAAAGGGTTACGTCGGGTCGGCGCTTCTTCTCGCCGTCGTATTCATTTACCTGATTCTTGCCTCGCTGTTCGGGTCTTTCTTTCAGCCCTTTGCGATCCTGATGTCCCTTCCCCTCAGCTTCCTCGGCGTTTCACTCGCGCTGCTCATTACGAAAGGAAACCTGAACGTCATGACGATGATCGGAATCATCATGCTGATGGGCCTTGTCACCAAAAACGGAATTCTGCTTGTTGATTTTGCAAATCAGCAGCGAGCGGCCGGGCACGCGCGGCGTGAAGCGCTCTTGAGTGCCGCGCGGATTCGTCTGCGTCCAATCATCATGACAACGGTCGCCATGATCTTTGGAATGCTCCCGCTGGCGTTTGCGCTCGGTGAAGGGTCGGAGCAGCGCGCCCCGATGGCGCGTGCAGTGATCGGCGGACTGATAACGTCGACACTTTTGACGCTGTTCGTCGTGCCAGTAGTCTACACGCTGCTGGAGGATGGAGTCGCGTGGGTGAGGAACGAGCTACCCGCGCGAGTGAGAGGCCTTGGAGCATCGGGGACCAAACGACGCGGCAAGGGCGTTATGCCGCGTCCGGTTCACAAACCGGAATAGCTGTTGGCGATAGCCTTCGGGTTATTGCTACGGTCTCGTCCTTGCCCTCTTTCGACCATTCGCAAGCCATTCGCGACCACGCGAAAACCACTTTCGCTAACACCAGTTAGGTCAAGCCTAGAACTAAACCTCACTGAATATTGCAGTAAGGTCACTCACAAACTCTTCAATTCGATCCAGAGGTATGGGGATTTTCTCCATGCCTGCGAACTCTCTCAGCCGTACAAGTCCAAGGCTCGTTGAACTTGCAAATAGCTGAGCGCAGACTTCGCGCGCTCGCGCGATTACAGGCGAGGCCTTGTATTTTTCGCGCAACTCTGGAATCTGGTTCCACTCTTTCTCGGTGACGAGAGCAATGGTAGCATATAAGTCAAATGCGTGATGCCGACCAAAATCGCGTTGCTCATCACCAACTTGATCTCCAAAAGCATGGAGTTTAAGCAACAAATAAGTGAACGGATGAGGCAAATAGATTTCTGCGGGACGATACTCCGTCCCAATGTTCATTCGTGTTCGATACTCGGAAAGCGTGAGGGCCTCCTCCGTAACTCGAGCATGGAAAAGTGCATAGTCTTTTGGGCGAATCCGTCGCGTATCTACCTTCACTAGCGGATCATCTACACGGGCAGCTAAGAAATCGAATTTGACTGGAAGGTCAATTCCCTTGTACTTCAAGGTTTTTGCGAATTGAAAATATTTCGCGGATTCAATCGGCTTGTATTGCAGTTCCACTAGCGCTTCTCGAATCAACTTCGTCTTGGTTGCGTCCGATATCAAATCAGCAGTAAGGAAACAGTCTACATCGTTTGTAGATCTCGTATACGGAGTTTCCGGAAACCGTGTGCGGGCACCAGATATGATCACGTGCTCCGTTCTCAGGACGAGACCGTACCCGCCTCCAACCGTCAAAACCACTTCTTTAGGAGATAAAATCTCCGCCAGAGCGATAAGTTCTTTCCGGAGCGGATCGTTATCAAAAAGAGGGGCGGTCAAAACGGAAAATCCTCACCGGTGTATCGGTCCAATAAGGGTTTAAGCAACACCGCTCCAATTTCTTTTTCTCTTTTTGTACCATTTGTTAACTCCAGATACAGCTGTAATGGCGAGGAGAAAAGCGCATCGAAGCGGCGCGAATCAAAATAGACGTTTGGATCTTTGGTCTCGAGGACTCGAACGGTGGGGAACCGCGTATTTTCACGCAGCTGTTTTGCGTTTAATATGTCATCCAAACTTTCGACGTATACCGTCGTCTCTTCTGATCCAGGGAATGGCGCGTATGGGAGAACCGAGTTGACCGCATATCGAACTTTTTTCATTTCCGCTAAAGCAGCCACAATAGCGTACGGCCGAGTATTCAAGGAGCCTGTTATAGGATTTCCGCGAAACGAGCCCGTGACTTTTGGAGACTCGAAATTTATTGAGAGTCGACGCAGCAACTCTTCTGGTTGAGTTAACCAAATCGATTTCGGTGTTCGTTCGACGAGGAGGTTTTCTTCGAGAGTTTTCAGAACTTTTGAAACCGTTGCCTGAGTTACTCCGGCTTCCTTATTGACTCGCCAAAGTAAGGCAGATACGGAGTTGAACTTTCGATTTAAGAACAGTGAACGACAAACAAGCGAGCTTTTTCCACGGTAAATGTTCTTGATTGGAACTGATGATGGATATTTATTTGGCGCCCCTTTTTTCAGCACAAACCATTCGCCAGGCGTAGTCACCAATCCGTTTCCAGACAGGTCAATTCCACTGATATTTTCTGCGTTGAGTCGATTCATGGCCTCCCCGGATAAATAGGGTGTGACGACCATCAAATTTGCATCTGGATAGCTTGCCTTAAAACTTTTGAGTTGAGAAATTGCCTCGCTGATTTGTTTTGGAGTACCTGGGACTCTCTGCTCAATGAGGAACTTGTTCGTACGATTTTCCCAAGTTAATTCGGCTAAAGCATCTGCTGTTTTTCCATCAGGCAGCCGAAACTCTTTCGAAACTCGAATTTTAAATGGGGCAAACTCTAGGTTTAGCAGCGTTAGGGGGGCGCTGTCTGTTTCTGGCATCTCTGTATATTCCTAGTTTCAGCCGTATTCTTGGTTAAGAATATAAGCGGTATCAGGAATACTAGGCGATATTCTTACAAATAGCTATATTCTTGTTCAAGAATAAGTATATTTACCGGAATATCTCCCCGACCAGGAGTCTAGATGTAGCCGTATCTAGGCCGAGGGCCGGCAGGTTTATCTAGCGGATCGACATTGTATACGATTCGACCAAGTCACTAGGGTCTGGGACAAACTACCAGCGATACAACTCTTTGTAGAACTCTCGATTCCGCTGAATTGCCCGAACGTAGTCCCGCGTCTCGACGAACGGAATTCTTTCCGTGAACATCTCCGGATCATTCGCGCCCTTCTTCGTCGACCAGCGCACAACGCGTGATTCTCCCGCATTGTAAGCGGCAAGAACTTTCTCGATCATCGAATAGGAATTCACCAGCGCTTTCAGGTGCCGCGTGCCAAGACGGATGTTGACTGCCGGGTCAAAGAGCAGGTCGTTGTTCCATTCCTTGATTCCTTCCGATGCGGCGAGAGTGCGACCAACATCGGGCATCAGCTGCATGAGGCCGCGCGCACCTGGGCCGGAGACTGCGCGCGGGTTGTAATTGGATTCCTGGCGAATAAGAGAGGCAATCAGCACCGGATCCAGGCCGTTCTGCCTGGCGGCTGCGATGATCGTCTCGTGTTCGAGAAGCGGATAGACAAGCCTGTAATTTTGGGGCGTCCTGCCTGATTCCTTGAGCGACTTGATTCCAAGCAGAATCGAGCGGCTCGCCTGCTCAGTCCCCGCGAATGCGTGAGCCGTCGCGACCATCCTGTCCGGCGACTGCGAAGCTTG
>JBKJPM010000223.1:0-13448 GCA_046595175.1 Gemmatimonadaceae bacterium | reverse complement strand
GTTTTGAGGCGCCGGCCTGGGTATTCGCCTCCCTTTCGAGTACCGGGGTACCCGATCGTACCGATGCTTTTCATCCTGGCCACCATCTATCTCCTGGCCAACGCCATCATCGATCCGGGCAGTCGGAAGGCTACTCTCGTGGTCCTCGGCGTCGTCCTCTTGGGTATCCCAGTTTACTTCGCGACGGCCGGCAGAAAACGGGTACAAATCTGATACGTTTTGACGCTTTTTTTTTCTTGACCGTTCCCTGTCCCAGACCGTACATTTTATCTCCCTCTCACCCCTTTTGTTTCTATGATCAAAACCCGTTTGTTTATTGCTGTCGCGGCGTTGTTTGCGATCGCTGGCGCCGGAGTGAATTCCGTCGCTGCCCAGGGTGTGACGACAGGCGCAATCTCTGGAACTGTCACCGATGCAAACGGTGCAGGAATCGCGAATGCGCAGGTTCAGATCACCAACCGCTCAACCGGTTTCAGCACCGGCGGACTCACACGCGACGGCGGCTACTACATCGTGCAGGGTCTGGAAACTGGCGGCCCTTATTCGATGACGATTCGTCGCATCGGCTATCAGCCGACCACCCGTGATAACCTCATTGTTGCGCTAAGTGCGACCACTCGCGTCGATGTGAAGCTTGTGCAGCAGGCCGCCCAGCTTTCAGGCGTTGTCGTCAGCGCGGCGGCAACCACGTCAGATATAACTCCCAGCAATATGGGCACCAAGACTACGGTGTCCGACACAATCCTTCAGCGTCTCCCGACGACTAGTAGAAACCTTACGGATTTCATCAAGCTGACTCCCCAGGTTTCGAGTTCCGGGCCGGGCTTTTCTGGCGGCGGTATGTCGAATCGCATGAACAATGTGCAGATCGATGGAGCCACCGAGCGCGATGTCTTCGGACTCGGTTCGACTGGACAGCCGGGGGGTCAGATTGGCGCAAAGGCTATCTCGATCGATGCAGTGAAGGAGTTCCAGGTTCTGCTCGCTCCGTTTGACGTTCGTCAAGGAAACTTTGGCGGTCTGCTTTTGAATGCAGTCACGAAGAGCGGCACGAATAACTGGAGCGGGAGCGCTTTCCGCTACTACAGGGATCAGGATAACGGCCGCAACGTTCCAATTTTACGCGCTACTCAATTCAAGCGCGATCAATATGGCTTCTCCCTCGGCGGTCCGATCATCAAGGACAAGCTGCATTTCTTCACGGCCAACGAATGGCAGCGAGAGAGCATACCTGTCAGCGGTCCGTTCCGCGGGCAGCCGGCGGGCGCGACTCCCGCGTTCCCCTTTACGGATGCCGAGCTTCAGCGTTTTGAAGCTGCATATTCGGCGAAAGGCGGCGCAGCAGGAACGGCCGGCATCGTGAACGCGGGGACGCCGATGGACAACATCTTCGCACGCCTGGATTTTCAGATTAACGACGTCCACCGGCTCGTTGCGCGCTTCAACTACACCGATGCAACAGATGAGGGCAGGCGCCAGAACTCGCGCACGTCCACACGCGCGATTTATACGTCCAACCTGCACCAGATCAACAGCAAGAAAAAGGCGCCTGTTTTACAACTGTTCTCGAACTTCAAGAACGGTTGGAGCAATGAAGCATTCGCCGGCGCGGCGATCGTTCGTGATCGCCGTATCCCAGGCAATGCGTTCCCCCAAATCACGGTTAATTACTCGGGTGGAAGAAGTATCATTGCTGGAGCAGATGAATTCTCCCAAGGGAACCAGCTTGACGCCGACACTTATGAGTTTACGGACAACCTCACGCTACCCTTTGGCGCTCATAGCATCGTCGTCGGAACCCGAAACGAATACACCAAAATACGTAATCTCTTTGCACAGAGCTCCCTGGGTTCGTGGAGCTTCGCCGATATTGCCGGGTTTGAGTCCGGCGCTGCACCGACAGGATTTCGCAAGAACCTGCTGAAGAGGGACGGGGGCAATGCTTATTTCGACGCACTCCAGACGGCTCTCTATGCCCAGGATCAGTGGACAGTGTCACCAAAGCTCACTGTCACACTCGGACTGCGCGCCGATATCAGCAACTTCCTCACTGATCATGCTTTTGCACTGGCAGTAGATACGGCGTATGGGAAGCAGACCACACCTACTGGGGCTCTGCAGTGGTCTCCGAGGTTCGGGTTCAACTGGGATGCGACCGGTGACCAAATGAATCAGGTCCGTGGTGGAGTCGGGCTTTTCGTAGGCACTCCTCCATACGTGTGGCTTGAAAACGCGTACGTGAACAACGGATTGGTCCAGGCCATTCTTGATTGTGGTGCTGCTCGTGGTGTGCCGGATCCGGCACCTGCGTTCACCGTGGACGTTGCAAGCATTCAAGCCTGTGCTAACGGACGGGGTGCGAATCCAGTGGGACTCATCAGTTTTGTGGACAAGGACCTCAAGTTCCCGCAGCCACTGCGCGCGAACCTGGCATATGATCGCGTCCTCGGAGCCAGCAATTTGGTGGCGACGATCGAAGGTTTGTATTCACGCACTCTGAATCAGCTTTTCTTTGTCAACAGCAACCTCGCTGCGCCCACGACCACGGACAAGTTCGGGCGCGTCATATATGGCACGATTGCGACAACGGGCGTGGCGACTCCAACGCGTCCTCCAGCAGTTGTTGCAAACGGAGGCCCAGCGAGGTTCCCTCAGGCAATCAACCTGAAGAACCAGAACAAGGATTACGCATATAACCTTACGGCCCAATTGCGGAAGCGTTATGCCGACAACTGGGAGGCACTATTAGCGTATACGTTCGGCAGAGCACGTGATAATCAGAGCTTTACGTCGAGCACCCACAGCTCGAACTGGGCTTTCGGGCGGACACTCTCAGGCCGGCAGGAGGATGCGTACACCGGCGTCAGTCTATTCGATCAGCCGCACAAAGTTATCGCTCTCTATACGCGCAGCTTTAATTGGGCGGATAAGCTTGGCAGCTGGGGCCGCAAGCTCTCCACGGACCTTACCGTTTCGTATCAGGGCGTCTCAGGTGCACCATTTGATTACGTCTACGGCGGTTCGAGCGGACGCGGCGACATGAATGCTGATGGACAGCAGGGTAATGATCTCATATACGTTCCGAAAAACGCGAACGATCCCAACGAGATTCGATTTGCCAGTCTTACGACCGGAGGAAAAACCCTTTCGCCTGCGCAGCAGGCGAATGCGCTCGAGCAGTTGATCTCGATTACGCCATGCTTGGCAGATCGCCGGGGAAAGCTTCTCGAGAGAAACTCGTGCAGATTGCCGTTCTCCAATACCTTTGACGTTCAGCTGCGTCAATCGATCCCAACGATCTTGGATCAGCGTCTTTCAATTTTGCTGGACGTATTCAATTTTGGTAACGTGCTGAACAAGGACTGGGGTCAGCAGCGCGTGAATCCACTGGGTAGTTTTAACAACATCAACCTGGTGACCCATACGGGTAACAGTTCTATAGACCCCGCTACTGCGGTGCCCATCGTTCAGTTTAATTATCGGATTTTCGATCCGACCGACAGCGGTACGCTTCAAACGACCCAGAAAGGCAACTTCCCCAGTAATTTCTGGCGCATGCAGCTTGCGGCGCGCTATAGCTTCTAAATAGCGCAGCAGTAAGAACAAAAAGGGCACGGGTGCTTCGCATCCGTGCCCTTTTTGCGTCTTCTGATATAGAATCGACAGTTTTTCGTCGCGATGGATTGTAGCGAATGCAACCGCCAGGTCATACCATATCCATGTACCTCAGCGCGGGGACTGAATGCCGACGAGAATTTTTAGCCAGCTAGCCGGAGTAAAACACGAGACTTCATGGCGTCTCAAGTTGGTCGGCTGGTGGCACATCGTCTATGGCGTGATGGCGATTTTCACGGTGCTCCAGATGACTGTCATCGGGTCGATGTTTAGCGAACTCAATCTCCCCGGATTGAATCGCGGGTTGCTTAGTCTTGTTGCTTTTGCAGGACTAACATTGGGTTCCGTCACGGCCTATTCGGGATTGATGGTACTCGATCGGTCTCGCATGGCCGGCGTGCTCCTGCTCATTCGTTCGGCGTCCGGCTTGTCATTAGTTTTTGTGGCGAGCCCATTTTCGCTGCTATCTCTCCTACTCCAAGTCGCGGGAATCATCCTCATAGCTTCGATTTGGAATGAGCTCGAGGGTCCACTCCCATTCGGCTTCAAGTCAATGCGAAGCGTCTTGATTGGCGTTGTTGCCGTGTTCGCAGTAGGCCTGCTTCGTCAGTCGTCCCCAAAAGTTCAGAAACCTCGATACCGCACTGTCGTGTACTCGGCTCCAGTAACCGTTATCAGGGCGTCGCACCAGGATTCCACGACCCGGTAAATCGGATTTTCATTAAACCTTAATTAATCCAACAGTCACAAACTCTTAATCGAGAAACAGGTGCGGCCGGTGATAGTGTTGCGTTTAATACAGAAGACGCAGAAACCGGAGGCACAATGTTTATCGAGCTGGTGGAGTCGGATAGAAAAGCGAAGCGCTCGCTCGGCGGCGCGACGGCAAGCGTACTGCTGCATGCCACACTGATCTCGCTCGCGATCGCGGCCACGGCCAGCGCGCGCACACAGCGCCTGCACACCGATCCTGGAACCAGACTTACGTACTTGCCGCAGAGGGCGGCCGAAAAAACGTCTCCCAAACCGGCCCGACGGCCAGCAACGCCAGGTATCCCGACGGCATTCCAGTCGCGGACTACAACGCTTGTTGCTCCTGTCGCAGTTACGCCAGGGATTCCGGAGCCAGCGCTTGTCGCGAGTGCACCGATTGCAGCAAGCGGGGAACCAACTGCATCCATCGGCGTGGGCGACACATCTCCGGGCGAGGGATCTACAGGGGTCCTCACCCAGTTCCAGGTGGACAGGGAAGTTCGCGCATTTCCCTCCAACCGCGCACCCGCTTATCCCGACGCGCTTCGCGCCAACGGAACTGAGGGGGAGGTGTGTGCGCGCTTCGTGGTTGATGAATCGGGACGGGTAGACATGAAAACGTTTGAGATCATCAGTGCGTCCAGTCCCGCGTTTTCTGCAGCGGTGCGTAATGCAGTGCAGCGCGCCAGGTTTCAGCCAGCTGAGGCCGCAGGCCGCAGAGTCGCTCAGCTCGTAGAGCAGAGATTTCAATTCCGGCTGGACCGAAAGTGATATGAAATCGCCCTTTCTCATCGGTTGCGTTTCCAACTGCGCTGTCGAACATTTCGCGGGCAGCAATTCTGACAAACTCCGGAGACCCATGCTCTACACGAAAGCCTTATTGCTGCTGGCCGCGATATCATTTTCAATTCCGACCGGCGCCGACTCACAAGCCGCCCCTGCCGATGCCCGGCTGAGGGTCTTCATCGATTGTTCAGTTGGCGGCTGCGACTCCGAGTACTTCAGAACTGAAATTACCTTTGTCGATCACGTTCGCGATCGCGCGGATGCTGACGTGCACGTTCTGATCACCACGCAGTCCACGGGTGGTGGCGGAACCGCATACACACTGACATTCATCGGATTGACGAGTCGCGCGCGTTCCACCGATACGCTCTACGCCTCCACACTCCAGACGGCTACACCGGATGAGCGTCGGAAAGCGTTGACACGGGGAATCAAGCTTGGGCTGGTGCCATATGTGTCTCACACCGAAGCTGGACAACGTATCGAGATTTCTTTTCGAACGGATTCGGCAGGAAAAGCCTCCGCCAAGCCTGCTCACGATCCGTGGAACTACTGGGTTTTTCGCATCGGATCGAACAGCAACTTCCAAGGGGAAAAATCACAGAGATTCGCGAATCTCAGGGGTACCACGAGCGCCAATCGAACAACCGAAGAGTGGAAGATCAGTCTTCGCGCCAACGGCAGTTACAACGAAAGCAAATTCACCTTCAGTAACGGGTCGAAGTTCGCCAATTATTCCCACACCTACGGTGCGAGCGACCTGATCGTCAAAAGTCTTGGGCCGCACTGGTCTGCCGGACAGCTCGCCTCGATTGGATCATCCACCTACCTCAATCAGAAGCAAAGCTTCCGAATCGGGCCCGCTATCGAGTACAATCTCTTTCCTTACTCCGAATCAACGCGTCGGCAACTGACCTTTCAATACTCAGCGGGTTTTTCAAACTACCGCTACGAAAAACGCACCATCTTCGGCAAGCTTAGTGAAAGCCATCCGGATCACAAGCTCATCACTTCACTTGATATGAAACAACCTTGGGGCTCGATCAGCTCTTCGCTCGAGGGCGCCACGCTGCTCGACGATTTTTCCAAGAAACATCTCGTAAGCTTCACGAGTTTGAATCTCAGAGTTTTCAAGGGCTTAAATCTGAACATGTTTTCCGGTATTTCATTCGTACGCGACCAGTTGTACATACCGGGCGGCAACCTGAGCGACGAGGAAGTGCTTGTTCGCAGGCGCCAGCTTGAATCGTCTTACAATTATTTTGGCGGAATAGGAATCAGCTACACCTTTGGTTCGATCTTCAATAATATTGTGAATTCCCGGTTCGGGGGATCAAGCGGAGGCTTTATATTTTTCGACTAGTGGTGTGCCAGCGTGGTCAAGTGCCTGTCGCGTTGGTGCTCCGCCGCAGCTAGGCTTCGCCGGTGATTCGGCGAAAATCTTTTGTCGCATGCTGGGCCGGCTGCAGACGCTGCTCTGGACCACCAACGCTCCCCTCATTTCAAGTCTCTGGACAGCACCTGTGTTGGGCGCAGTCCTAAGGCACCGTCTGGAGCCGGCCGTCATGCGACAAATGCTGTAACGCGAGGCACCGGCGAAGCTAGGTGCCGTGGACTACGCCCAACGCGCGGTGTCTAGAAGATTTTCAGGTTGATGTACTTCCGCGGATTTGCCTTGAAATCCAAAGTCAATGAATCCACTCTCTGCAACAACTTTCGTACATCGTTGTATATCCCCGGGTCATTCAGCAGCTTGGCCACCGTTCCATCCCCGTTGTCCACCTTCGAAAGAATGGAATCGATTCGGGCTGTGGTTGCCTTCAAGTCGTTCGTGAACACTGCCATGTTCGCGCTGGCAGTGCGCAGATTCGTCACTGTTGAATCGATCTTCGCCGGATCAATCGCCGTCGTCGCGCGGCGCACTGCTTCCTGCGTAGCCGTGAGCTGACGGTTCTGTTCGGCGGCCAAGACAGTGAACTGCGCGATAAGCTTGTTCGTGCCTGCCAGTGCCTGCCGCATGTCGCGTATGCCACCGCCGGCGACCATCTCACGCTCCATCTCTCTCGTAAGCGCGTTTACCGATGTTCCAACAGAGTCTGCTTTCGCGGTTATCTCTGACAGGCCCGGCGCCGACGCGCCAACGGGAATGGTATCACCGGAATTGAAAGACTGGGGATTGGGCTTGACCGGTGTAAGTGCAATTGCCATGTCGCCGAAAATTCCATTCGCTACTACGCGCGCAATTGTGCCAAGTGGCACTTTGTAGTCGTTCACGATTCGCATTGTCGTGACGAGAGTACCATTCTGTTTCAGCTCCACGTTGTCAACATACCCCACGTTCACACCGACCAGCAGGACGGGCTGCCCCTGCTTGAGGCCGGCGCCCCAGGGAAACTTCGCGTATAGCGGGTAACCCTTCGATAATCCACCGCGCGCCAGCCAGAGCGAGCCAATAATGGCAACTGCCAGCGTAACGGTGATCAGAATCCCAACCAGTACTTCGTCCCGTTTTTTCATGCTTGTAGATAGGGTGCGAGCAGGAGCGCGGTAATCGCGTCCAGAATCAGTATTGCAACGGATGTGATAACGACTGCCTGTGCAGTACTGCGACCAACGCCTTCAGCTCCAACGTCTGCAGTGTAACCCTCGTACGAGCAGAAAAATGCAATCGCCATTCCGAAGATGGTGGCCTTAATGATACTATAGACGATCTGGAACGGGCCAAATGCTAGGCGCAGCCCCTGGGTAAAATCGTATGCAGTGACATCTGTCGCAACGATCGCCGTGAGAAACGCTGTTCCCACCCCAATCGTATCAGCAAGTATGGTAAGAATCGGGAGCATCACTACCGCGGCGAGCACTCTGGGCACCACAAGGTAGGCCACCGGATCATATGCGAGCGTCTCGAGCGCGTCGATCTGCTCGGTGACGCGCATGGTCCCGATTTCTGCCGTAATACGCGCACCCACTCGGCCCGTAAGAACCAGGGCCGTGAGCAGTGGACCAAGTTCCAGAATGATGGACTGACGCGCGATCAGTCCGACAACGGAAAGTTGGACGCCGCCAAAAAGCTGGTACCGCGTCTGGAACGCTGTCACCGCACCAATGAACGCCGCAACTATGGCGGCTAGCGGAACTGAATCCACGCCGATGTTCCGCATCTGCCGCATTGTTTCGGGCCAAAATGTATTCCAGTCCCTAAGCGCGCGCCCGATGTCGCGTGCGAAATATCCTCGCTCGCCAACCCTCTGAAACAGTCGAGCTACGGCTCCGGTCACGTCCTTACCCTTTTCATGAGGATCACGCCCGCCACTGTGAACACAATGCTCGGAATCCAGGCCGCCAGCTCCGGCGACATAAACCCCTTGGACCCAAAAGCCTTGGTGAGCTGAATAAGCATCAGGAAGACTACTGTAGTAGCGAGGCTTATGCCGATCCCATATGCTGCGCCGCCGCGCTGCGTGCTCGTGGCGAGTGGCGCACCAAACAAGAGAATTACAAGGCAGGTTACTGGAATCGCAATTTTCAGCATGCGTTCGACTTTCAGTCCGTTCACGTCGGAGCCCGATCTCTCCAGCGCGGAAATAAATCTGCCCAGCTCCCTGTAGTCCATTTCAGCGGGTGCCTTGGGTGAAGCAGTCAAATCGCCAGGGCGTTCGATAAACCGGCGATCCCTCAGGGAATCGAAGGTAAACGTGACGTTAGTAAGAGAGTCGGGAATGATGTGCATCGTTCCTCGCCTGATGCTCCATCCTTTGTCTGGCGTATACGCGGCGTTCGTTCCCATCACCACATAAGTCGGATAGTCAGCGCCGCGCCCCCGTCGCTCGATTACCAGTCCGTCGATAGCGGAACTGTTGACACGCAGCGAGCCGACTTTGTAAACGCGGCCCTCATCCCCCGCAAAGGCGAAATTGTACCGCTCACTGGTGCCCGAGAATTTGTTCTGCTCCAGCAGCTGCAACTGACGCTTGCTGGCATGCGGCGCTATCTCCCCGATAGAAAGGCCTACCATAGTTGCGATGAGCGCGCCTACGAATAACGGTGCGATCAGCCGGTAGAAGCTGATTCCCGACGCCTTGGCCGCCGCGATCTCTGAATGTCTTGTCAGCGCCCCGATGGAAAACACGGTGGCAAACAGGACTGCCGCCGGCAACACCATGAACATGGATTCGGGCAGGCCGTACAGATAGCTCAGCGCGATCCGGCCTGCCGTGAGATTCCTGCCCAGATAAGTATCAATGTGATCCGTCAGGTCAATGATGATCAGCATGAGCGGGAAACCCAGTGCTGTCGTCACGAAGATCTTCCAGAACTCGCTGAAGACATACCGATCGAGCGGCTTGATCACGTGCTTCAGAGTCATTAGGCTGCCTTCCGGGCTCTGCGGCGGCGCACTCGACGGAGTGCGTCGCGGGCGTTTGCAAACTTTTCAGCAATTTCGCCGCCCCTGGATGTTCCGGATTCACTGCCAACTCGCGATGCGAGATAAATCCCGGCAGAGCCGAAAAGAATGTTGGCGAGCCACATCGACAGGAAGGCCGGCATCAATCCGCGTTTGGCCAGTGCTTCACCCCCAATGAGGCAGACATAGTACAGCGCGAAAACAACGAGACTCACGCCAATGGTCAAACCCACACCGCCGCGCGGAAAACGCAGCGCGATGGGCGCGCCGAGGACCACGAAAATGAGACAGGCAACGGCGAGCGCAAACTTCTTGTGAATCTCGACGTAATAGGAGTTCACCAGCGTTGCCTGCTCGATCATTCGCGAACGGGTAAGGTCAGCCATTGGCTGGAGACTGCTGGTGTTGATCTCGTTCGTGGCGCCAATGTGCGCAATTCTCGACCGTGCAATTGCGGCGCTCTCGACCGCGGCCACCGGAGGTGAACCGGTGCTGGGAGCCTGGGCGCCAAGCGGCCTTGGAGGGATGGACGCGAGGAGACTGCAATAGGCTTTCACAAAAACTGCGTCACCCGGCGCTGCCTGGCCGGTATCGTATGTGTTCTTGTTGAGTTTCTGTTTCTTCCGTTTTGCCGAGTCGAGCACCACGTTATACTGGCCTCGCGCGGCCTGGTAAATGACGCGAGCCTTGGTGGCAGCTACGCGCATCTCGCATATGGTCATTTCACGGTCGCTCTTGTACTGGTCGTTCTCGCTCTTCCGGAATTCGTTGCCGACGCCGGCCACTTTTACGCGGTCAACATCGAAATACAGTCGCTGCAGCTGAGTAGGAGTCGCAACCGGAACATCCTGCATGGAACCGACGTATAGAGTGAGATCGAGGTCGCGCTGGTTGTTCGTCATCGCCATGTCGCCACTGTCGGCGTATATCGTGCGCCGCCGGGTGGGATCCGACATGTCATAAATCACGACATCCCGCATTTTATTGGAATGCTGCTGATCGAGATGGCCCGCTCGGAGATACAATTTTCCGGGGCTGATTTCGTTAATCACCTGCTCGCGGAGCCCGAATGTCGGTTTTTTTTGCGCAATGTCCGTCTGCAGCACACGGAGCCGGTGATTGGCCGCTGACAGTATCTGGTCGTTGAAAAAGATCATACCGATGGTCACGAAAAATCCTGCAATGACCACCGGTTTCATAATGGACCAAGGCCCAACTCCTGTCGCTTTCAGCGCCGTGAACTCGTTCTCGGATGCAAGCCGGCTGAACGCATACAGCGTCGCCACGAGGACCGCCATCGGCATGGTAAGGGCGATGGTGAGTGGAATCGAAAGGGCGAGGAACTCCACGATCGCCTGCCAGGGCAGTCCTTTCCCGACCAGCTCGCCAAAGCGTTTCGCGATGTACTGCAGCAGCATCAGCGAAGTGAGGGCGGTGAGCGCAAAAAGGAGCGGTCCCAGGTGCTCCTTCAGCACGTATTTGTGGAGTATCTTCACAGGGTGAAATATAGGCTCTGGAACGAGCTAAGCGACACGATGACAGTAGTTTGCGCGCTGTCCGCGCTGTTCTGTGTCGCCTTTGCGTCATCGGTGGGCGCGCAGGAGCGCGACACTTTGCCGCGGGTCACCCGCCCGCCCGTCCAGCAGGGAGTGACTCCGCTCGACACCCTCATGGGTCCGAGAGTGCGCATGCGCATCGGTCCCGATTCTCTACTTTTGCCAGCTCTCCGGCTTCCAAGTGTTCTTTCCAGGGCTGAGCGTGAGAGCTACAGACAAGCCGCGGCACAGATCGAGGCTGCCCGCGCGACTGCGTTTCAGCAGAACATGCGCACAATCCTCGAATCGGTCTGGGGGCAGGTGGCGACGTCCACCTTTGCCACGCCAAATCCCGCGCCCTCATTTCCCGGCGACCTTCCACCCAAGCCAAAGCCGGTCGTATCTCGCGCGAGCGAGATAATAAACCAGTACTCGGACATAGGCCTGCAGCTGAATGGAAGGCTCGAAGTGCGTGCTGAAAAGAACCAGAGTGCCAGCTGCGGCGGAGCCTTCGTGAATCCGCTCATCAACTGCCGTACAGCGTTCGAGCCCCTGCTTGACTTCCAGTTCAGCGCGCTCTCAGGGGGCGTTGTCGCTGAGCGTGTGCACGTGAATCTGGACTACGACACGCAAAGAGAGTTTGACGCATCGAATAACATCAGCATTTACTACGAAGGGAAGGGCGGGGAATTCATCCAGAGGTTCGAGGCGGGAAATGTAACATTCCAGCCACCCGCATCCCGCTTCATCACCGCAGGAATCCCGTCCGGGAACTACGGAGTGCAGGCGATCGCGAAGCTCGGATCGATGCGGCTCAAGACAATCGCTGCGCAGCAGAAGGGCAACATAATTCGGGATCGCGTTTTCACAGTCGGCGACAGGACACTCCAGGCGATAGATCGAAAGATCGAAGATTATCAGTTTGAGCCGCGGCGCTTCTTCTTCACCGTTCCCCCCAAGGCGCTGGGAAGAGCATATCCGAACATCGATATTCTCGACACGCGCCGGTTGCAGTCGCTGGCGGCCTCACTGCCAGACACTCTGCGACCGACGAAAATATTTCTCTATCGATTGGTGGTCGGAGGGCAGCCGCCCAACCCCGCCGGTCCGCAGTTCCGAATTCTTGGTGATGCACGCTCGCGCCGCGGACAGGTTTATGAGTATCTCCGGGAAGGAATCGACTACTACGCAGATCCTTCGCTGCTCTGGATCGCACTGGTTCGTCCGCTGGCCCTCAGCAATGAGCGGCTGGTCGTCGCGTACCGCGTACGCATTAACGGACGTGACAGCACATATCTGAACACGGGCGGCACACCGGATCTGGAATATCAGCCGGGGCGGGAACAGCTTGCCAGTCTGCTCTGGGATCCGCAGGTGAAGCCCGGGGATCCCGCGTTCGAACGCGAAATCAGAAGCGTCTACCGTATCGGCGGCACGGATGTCCGTCGGCAGAGCATCGTTCTCAAGGTTGTGACCGGCAGCGGCGCAGACCAGGAAAAACCCCTTTCAACTTTCAGCCCGCTTACCGGTCAGCTTGCCGATACATACCTGCAGCTGTTCGGGCTGGCCCAGTCCACGAACACATCCAGCTTCGACATCGAAAATCGAATTTGGCCGCGGCCAGGAGATCCGAACTTCGAATTGAGCCTGGGTAATTCCGCGGCGCGAACGATCAGGGACCAGTTTCTTGTTTTTCCATCGCTGCGGCCATTTGCTCGCAACGGGCTCGCGGGCCAGAACCCCGCGAACGATACAGTGTACACCACGCCGGCAGAGTACCTCAACTCGCCGCAACGGCCGCAGGCGATTTACCACATCCGGGCGCGATACCAGAGTGAAAGCGGCGGCGATGGGGGAACGCTGATGCTGGGCGCGGTACAGCTGCGTCAGAATTCCGAGCGCCTGCTGGTGGACGGTGTCCCTCTTGTACGTGGCACCGATTATACAATCGACTATGACCTCGGACGTGTGACCTTCAATCGCGCAGATACACTCTTTCCGCGGGCGCGCCAGGTCACGGTGCAGTACGAAGAGAATCCGCTTTTTGCGCAAACACCAACGAGCATACTTGGGGCGACCGCGGAGTTTCCATTCACCAACGGGCAGGTCGCGTTCACTGCGATCTCCCAGACGCAGAAGACTTCGTTCAATCGCCCGCCGCTCGGCTTCGAGCCTGCGGCGTCACTGGTCGGAGGTGTGACCGCGCTGTTCAGCTTTGATGCGACACCGCTTACACGTGCCGTGTCGAAGCTTCCGCATGGCGAGACAACCGTCCCTTCACGAATTGGAGTTTCTGCGGAATTCGCAGCCAGCAGGCCGCGTCCCAACTCTGCCGGCCAGGCGTACATCGAAGC
>JBKJPM010000089.1:0-13724 GCA_046595175.1 Gemmatimonadaceae bacterium | reverse complement strand
GAATATGTCCGCCGTAGACTCGATCCCGTCGGCAACCAGTGCTCCAGAGGTTCCAACTATTCCGGCCACTAGCTTCACCACCACCAACACTGAGTTGATGATCAGTCCAAGCATGGTTGCTCGAACGCCCGCATCCTCTCTGGACAGGGAAGCGCTCATCGGAATACCAACTTTTGAAGCATCGGTGAACTCTATGGGCAGTTGGTCGTTTTCAGTAGACGCCGTTGCCAGTTTTCAGCTGACCACGGAAAACTGACCAACTGAAAACTACCAACTGGCCGTCCCTGCTTGATGGCCTTTAGTGCTCTTAAGCTGGCCAGAAAACGGCCGCCTGCCTGTTATATTCATACAATATGAACATCGAAATTAACCCGAAGGAATCCACCGGCGTTGACCGTCATATCCAGGTCTCGGTACCGGTTGATACCGTCAGAGCGGCTGAAGAGAAAGCCGCTCGGCGTTACGCCTCGAGCGTAAGACTCCCCGGATTCCGTCCCGGCAAGGCACCGGCCGCTATGGTCCGCAAGAAGTTCGCGGAAGCCATCCGGCAGGAAGCCCTGGAAGCAATCGTCCGCGACGCATACAAGGAAGTCATTGAAAAGCAGGACCTCAAGGTCGCCTCACAGCCGCATGTGCATGACCTGAAGTTCGAAGAAGGCAAGCCGCTCACCTTCGAGCTTCACATCGAGCTGCGTCCGACGATCGACCTGGCTCGCACCAGCGGTTTCCGCATCGCCCGCAACGACCGCACCGTAACCGACGACCAAGTCGCCGACCAGATAGAAAGATTGAGGGATGAGAAGGCGACATGGAGTCCGGTTTCCGAGAAGCCGATGCCCGGCGATCTTGTAAACGTGACCCTCGCAACGGCCACAAATCCGAGTGAAGAACCGGGCGAAGGAAAGGCATATCCTCTCGTCCTTGGCGAGGGTCAGGCGATCCCCGGCGTAGAAGAAGTCATTATGGAAGCTCTCGCCGGAGAGACGATCGAGAGACCGGTGAAATGGCCGGATGATTTTCCGGACGAAACTCAGCGGGGCCAGACGAAGACTGTTCGCATCACGCTCAACGACGTGAAGCGCAAAGCCGCGCCGGAGCTGGACGACGCGTTCGCTCGTGAGGTCGGTGATTTCGACTCATTGGTCGCTTTAAAGAGCGCCGTTCGCAGCGACCTTGAAGCCAGCGTCAAGCGCGAGGTCGATGCCGAGATGCGCCAGAAGCTCGTGGATGAAATTGTTGGAGCAAATCCCTTTGATGTTCCGCGCAGTTGGGTCGAACAGCTCATTAAGGGGTATGCAGAAGCGTACCAGGTGCCAGAGGATCAGCGGGAGCCGTTTGCCGGAGAATTCAGGGCAATGGCAGAGCGTCAGATTCGCCGCGATCTTGTAATTGACACTGTGGCTGAGCGTGAGAACCTTGCAGCAACTGAGAAAGACCTGGATGACAAGATTTCCGAGCAGGCCGAACGCCGGGGTATCAATCCTGGACAGCTTTACGCGCAGCTCGAAAAGGCGGGACGTCTGAAGGAGATCGAACGCAGCATAACGGAAGACAAGGTTTTTGCCTGGCTTCTGGAAAGAAACGAAGTTCAGAACGATGCCTAGGCATCCTGACGAGGACGACGAACCAATGCCCACTATTTACACGCCCTACGTAATCGAGCGCTCGAGCCGCGGCGAGCGCACATACGATGTGTTTTCGCGACTGCTCATGGACCGAATCATCTTTATCGGAACCCCGATCAACGATGACGTCGCCAACGTTGTGATTGCGCAGCTCCTTTTTCTCGAGGCTGATAACCCCGAGCGCGACATTCACATCTATATCAACTCGCCTGGCGGCAGTGTTTCCGCCGGGATGGCGATTTATGACACGATGCAGTTTCTGAAGTCCCCGGTAAATACCAACTGCATGGGACTCGCGGCCAGCATGGCTGCGTTTCTGCTTGCTGCTGGCCGACCTGGAAAGCGTTCGGCGCTACCGCATGCCCGCGTCATGATTCACCAGCCCTCGGGTGGGACACAAGGTACGGCATCAGACATAGAGATTCAGGCCCGCGAAATCCTGTATCTCCGGTCCAAGATGAATGAGCTGTTCGCCAAGCATTGCGGGCGACCAGTCGAGCAGGTCGAACGGGACATGGATCGGGACCGTTTTATGTCCGCAGAAGAAGCAAAGGCGTATGGTCTTATCGACAACGTGATTGCGTATCGTGGACAGCTTGAAGAGGCACTAAAGAGCACCTAAAGCTTGTGAATTAATTCACAAGGAGGGGGCAGTTTGAATTCGCTTGCCCGTTCCCTCAGAGGGTGTTACTTGTTCAGTTGCAAGTGTTTACGGCCGCGGACCCTTCGCGGTCTGACGTTAACGAGAAGCCTATATGTCGCAGGATAAACACCTTCGTTGCTCCTTCTGCGGAAAGTCGAAAGACTCGGTCCGGAAGTTCATTTCCGGCCCGTCCGTCTACATCTGCAATGAGTGCATTGCGCTCTGCAATGAGATTCTGGCGGAAGACGAGGAGCGCGAGGTATCCGAGGCAATAACCCAGGTCCCATCTCCCCAGGAGATCAAGGACGTTCTCGACCAGTATGTCATCGGTCAGGAACTGGCTAAAAAGGCACTGAGTGTGTCTGTTTACAATCATTACAAGAGGATTAATTCGACTACGCTCAAGGAAGACGATGTGGAGCTCGACAAGTCGAACATCCTCCTCATCGGCCCGACTGGCGTAGGTAAGACTTTGCTCGCGCGGACGCTCGCGCGAATTCTGGATGTTCCATTTACGATTGCAGACGCAACCACGCTGACCGAAGCGGGTTATGTCGGCGAAGACGTCGAGAACATCCTGGTTCGGCTGCTTCAAGCTGGAGACTTTAATGTCGCCGAGTGCGAGCGCGGAATCGTTTACATCGACGAAATCGACAAGATCGCGCGCAAGTCGGAAAACCCGAGTATCACGAGGGACGTCTCCGGCGAGGGCGTGCAGCAGGCACTGCTCAAGATCATAGAAGGCACTGTTGCAAGCGTTCCGCCCCAGGGTGGGCGCAAGCATCCGCAGCAGGAATACATCCAGCTGAACACGAAGGACATCCTGTTCATCTGCGGCGGAGCATTCGACGGTCTCGAGAAAATCATCGAAGCCAGAACGGGTCGTCGCCAAATCGGTTTCAACAACCTCGGCGGCAAAAAATCCAAGGAAGAAGAAAGGAATCTTTTTGGCGAAGTTGAGCCGGACGATTTGCTCCGTTACGGACTCATCCCCGAACTTGTAGGTCGTCTCCCGGTGACGGTCGCACTTGAAGGACTGGACGAGGCCTCACTCGTCCGCATCCTCAAGGAGCCGAAGAATGCTCTCACCAAGCAGTACACGAAGCTGTTCGGACTCGAGGAAGTAAAGATTACCTTCGACGAAGGCGCTCTTGTCGCCATCGCCCACAAGGCTCTCAAGCGTGGGACAGGCGCCCGCGGACTTCGCGCAATCCTCGAGGAAGTTCTGATGGAGGTCATGTTCGACCTGCCCAGCCGCGACGATGTCGTCGAGGTGAAGGTCACGGAATCGTGCATCACCAACGGAACACAGCCACTCCTGGAGATCTCACCTCTCCGTCACAAGAAGGAAGCGTAAGCGAAGTCCTTGTCGCACACCTTCACACGCGAAACTGAGACTTTAGAAACGGGAGACCGGATACCGGTCCTGCCGTTGCGCGACGTCGTGCTTTTCCCCTACGTCGTGATTCCGCTGCTTGTCGGTCGGCCCGCGTCTCTTGCCGCCATCGAAGCTGCAGTAAAGGAAGACAAGGCTCTCCTGCTCGTTTCACAGAAGGACGGTGAAAAGCAGGAACCTGCGGCCGGCGACCTGAATCGTGTCGGAGTTGTGGGCCGCGTTCTCCAGGTGAGCCGTCTCCCTAACGGGAGCACCAAAGTTCTGGTCGAGGGTTTTGCGCGCGCACGTGTGACTCGCTTTGCTCCGGCAGGTGAATATCTGCGTGCTGCCATCACGCCAATGCACTGGGAACCGAGTCCCGCCGAGCCGGATCTTCGCGCTTTGAGCGGGCGGGTGCTGCACATGTTCGAGGACTACGTTGGGCTGCATAGACGAATTCCCAGCGAAGTCGTTGGCATCATCCAGGGAACGGAATCCGAGGAGCGCCAGGCGTTCGGCGTCGCCGCGCATATAGCGGTTAAGTTCGACGTTCGGCAGAAGCTGCTCGAAGCGGAGACCCTTACTTCCCTGCTCTCGATGCTTTCCGATCTGCTCGGCTCGGAAACAGATTTGCTGAAGCTCGAACGGAAGATCGACGACGATGTACGTGGTGCGATGTTCCAGAACCAGCGCGAGTTCTATCTGCAGGAACAACTTCGGGCCATTCACCGCGAGCTGGGCGAGGAAGATGGTGATGACTTCGCCGATCTCGAAGCACAGGTAAAGAAAAAGCAGCTTCCCGACGGCGTCCGCGAGCGCACCATGCGCGAGCTGCGAAAGCTGCGCCGGATGCCGCCGATGTCACCCGAGTTCACAGTTGCGAGAAACTTCGTTGACTGGATCGTCAGCATCCCGTGGACAGAGCGCACGGATGAAGTCCTCGACATCCAGCACGCGCGAAACGTTCTTGACACAGATCATTACGGACTCGAGGAAGTAAAGGACCGCATTCTCGATTTCATTGCGGTGCTGTCCCTGGTCGGTCGAATTGACGGACAGATTCTCTGTCTGGTCGGACCCCCGGGCGTTGGCAAGACTTCACTGGGCAGGTCCATCGCCCGGTCGATGGGAAGAAAGTTTGTCCGCATGGCGCTCGGTGGTGTTCGCGATGAGGCTGAGATCAGGGGACACCGCCGGACATACATCGGATCCATGCCAGGGCGAATCATCCAGGCTATGCGTCGTGCCGAAGTGGTGAACCCGGTGGTTCTGCTGGATGAGATCGACAAGCTCGGCCAGGATTTCCGCGGAGATCCGGCGGCGGCGCTGCTGGAAGTGCTGGATCCGGAACAGAATACGGCGTTCAACGACAACTATCTCGAAGTTGACTACGATCTGTCCCAGGTGCTGTTCATCACGACCGCGAATTCTCTCTCGGGAATTCCAGAAGCCCTGCGCGACCGCATGGAGATAATCCGGCTTGCAGGTTATTTGGATCATGAAAAGCTTGCCATCGCGCGACAGTACCTAGCGCCTAGACAGCTGCGCGCGAACGGGCTCGAGCCGGCCAACGTGGAATTTGAGCAGGATGTTCTGCCGGCAATTATGCGCGGCTACACGCGGGAAGCCGGCGTCCGCGAGTTCGAACGCAGGATTGCACGCGTAGCCCGAAAGCTGGCGAGGAAGCAATCTGAAAGTGGCGCTGAGGCCGGCAAGCTCAAGGTCGGCGTGAAGGATCTCCAGTCGCTGCTGGGAACTGCGCCATTTGACGAGGATGATACGTCGCTTGAGGATAAGATCGGTGTAGCTTCCGGTCTCGCGTACACGTCGGCTGGCGGCGAGGTTCTCGAAATCGAAGTGAGTGTCGTGAAGGGACGTGGCAAGGTTCAGCTCACAGGCACGCTGGGCGACGTCATGAAGGAGTCTGCGAGCGCCGCGCTCAGCTACGCTCGCACGCGAGCTCGCGCCCTGAAGATCGAGGTGGATTTCTATCGCAATCGTGACGTGCACATTCACATGCCCGCTGGCGCGACACCGAAGGATGGACCATCGGCTGGAATTGCAATTGCCACGGCGGTGATCAGTGCGCTCACCAAGAATCCCATTCGCGGAAACGTTGCCATGACCGGTGAGATTACACTTCGCGGCCGCGTGCTTCCGATTGGTGGATTGAAGGAGAAGGCTGTGGCGGCCCATCGCAACAAGGTGTCCGACGTCATCATTCCGTACGGCAACATACGCGATCTGGACGAACTTCCAGAAGAAGTAAAATCCACAGTGCGATTCCATCCGGTGAAGACCATGGATGAAGTTCTGGCTATCGCACTCCGGAATAACCCCCTGGAAACGGACCCACCGCTGGCTCGTGACAGCGGCGAGCCGCTCTACGACACGACTACTCACTGATGGCGGAGAGCTCCGGAAAAGATCCGCTGATCATCCGGAGCATGGAGTTCATCGGTGGAATGATCGAACCAACCGGGTGGCGTCCTCCGGCTGAACTTCCGGAGATTGCCTTTTCCGGGCGCTCCAACGTTGGCAAGTCGTCACTGCTGAACACCCTGCTCCGCCGCCGCGCATTTGCGCGCGTGAGCAAGACTCCGGGTCGCACGCGCGAGATCAACTTCTTTAGAATCAACGGGACTTTTACGCTCGTGGACCTTCCGGGTTACGGTTACGCAAAGGTCTCCAAGGAGCGGAAGGAAGTTTGGGGCGGGCTGATTGACGACTATCTCCGAAACAGTCCCGCCCTGCGTGGTGTAGTACAGCTTCTCGACATTCGGCGGGACCCTTCCGATGACGACATGCAGATGCTCGATTTCCTTGCAGACCTGGAGAAGCCGACCATCGTGACTCTTACAAAAGCGGACAAACTTTCCAAGCGTGAAGTTGAAGAGCGGTCGGTGAAGATTGCGCGCAAGCTGCTGCTCGACCCCGAGCAAGTGATCGTTTTCAGCTCGCACTCGGGGTTGGGCCGCGACGAGCTCGCCGAAGCGGTTTCATCTTTGATGACGCAATGATGCCTAGACACCTCATCGCATTTGCTTTGGCCGCAGGGCTCGCCGGGTGTGCATCGTCGGGTCCCGCTGAGAATGCAGCGCTGGCGACACAGCTATCCAACAAGCCAGATTCGGCGGCGAACATGGTTCCGCCAGGATTCGGATCGCTGCGACAGGATCAAATCGCGATCAAGCTCGAGGCGCCAGGGCTGGCGATGCGGGCTGTTCCGCTCGACGAAGGGATCATCAGGCTGCTGACGCCCGATTCATATCGCGTTCTCCGCGAGCTGCAGGAGAGCAATCGTCCGCGTATCGCCGACATTCTGCGGCGTAACGGAGGCCGGCCGCCCGATCTCTGGTATGTATCCTTTTATGGCTTGGATCCCGACACGCGCTTCAGTCCGCTCGACCTGGTGATTACCAGTGGTGGCCGGGACTTCCGTGCGATTGATGTAATTCCGCTGAGCGCAGGCTGGGGCGAGCAGCGCCTGCGCCAGCGCGAAACGCAGAGCGCCATCTATATTTTTGACGGCGAGATCGATACTGATCATCCGCTCACGGTGCGTTTCCTCAACGAGCGGGACGAGAGCTGGGAGCAGACGCTTCAACGCATAGAGCGCGAGCGCGCATTAGTTCGGGCGCGTGCAGGACGGGCAGAGAAATAATTTTCCGGTTCGCAGCTGCGAATGCTCTATGGGTTTGTGAATTGCCGGGAAATATCGGAAACATCGGACCGAGACGGAGAATTTTTTTCTGACTGCTCTTACTGTTAGGTCGTTTCCTTAAAGCAACTCCGTAGCGGTCCGTCTTTTCCGTCGTCTCCGGCCATTTCACAGACCATAGATTATCACAAAGCTTCTTATACGAGACTCCCAATGACGATACTTCCGCTTCGAAAACTTCCAGAACCTGCCAACAGTGGGCTCGCGCGCGATTGGGTCGAGTCGATTCAAGCAGAGATAGCTGCCGGAGCAGATCGAAGTGAAGTGTGCCGCAGAGTCCTGTGCGACCTGTATTTCCCGGAGTACCGGGGGAGCTGGGAGGATGCGGTCCAGGATGCGAAACTTTCGCACGGGATAAGACTCGCCCTTTCGGCGCTTGATCCACGCAATGTCACTCTCGAGCCGGAGTACTACGCCGAATGTGACGACACTCGCTTTCAGGCGGTGAAGCCCTTGCTGTGGCTCTGGTATTCGTTTGACAGAAGCACTGTCGGTGGTCAGAACGTTGCACTGGGAGTCTCTCTCCGCCGAGTGCTCGCGCGGTTCATCTTCAAGCGCTGCGGCGAAAACTTCAAGGCGTTTCACAACGTTGAGTTTTCCTTCGGGTACAACGTGGAAGTCGGCGACAATGTCGTCGTTCACCGGAATGTTCTGCTGGATGACCGTGGCGGGATTATTCTCGGAAACGGCGTATCAATCAGCGACTACGCGAACATCTACAGTCATACACACAGCATCGTGGACCAGAAAGACGTTACGAACGCTGCAACCGTTCTCGGAGACGGCGTTCGTATCACCTATCATGCAACTGTGCTGGCCGGTGTTCACGTCGGCGAGCAAGCAATGGTGGGTGCGATGGCGGTCGCAACGAAGGATGTGCGTCCCTACCATGTCAATGTTGGAATCCCCGCGAAGAGTGTGCGCAGGAAACCGAACGCCCCGCCGGAAGAGAGTCTTACCAGCGTGAAACGGAAAGTGGACTAGTCCTTCAGCGGGATTCGCAGTACATCCTCGACGGCCCCGGCATCCCCGTCGGGGATCAGCTGAAATATCTGATCGAGCGCTTCGCGTTCGCGTGGCCATGCAAACCTGGCTGACGCGTCTTTCCAGCTCAGCCACTCGTAGCGCTGGTGCTCCTCGCCAAGGGTTACCTGGCTCCCTGAAACGAATGCCGCAAATACGATAGCCAGCTGGATGGTTCCTATGGCGTGCAGGTAGAAAGGCTGCACCGTCACGTTGTAGAGTCGGTCTGCCGTCAGCCCTGTCTCCTCTTTCAGCTCGCGCAGCGCACCATCTTCCGGGCGCTCATCGGGCAGCAGGTTTCCGTGCACCGTTTCCCACGAGCCCGGGCAACGGGTATCATTCGCCCGCTTGAGAACGAGCACCTGCGGTTCACCTTCTGTTTTTCGGATGATGTAAACATCCACCACACCCGGGACAACTCTGGTCAAAATGCAAATTCCATTGAGAATTTCATCGAGGGAATCATAACCCGATTTGCCGGAATTCATCTCGATCCCGTCAAAACACGGAGCTGGAAGAGGATCATCGGCGCCAGCAACCGTGGTTTCGGCAACCGCACCATCCGGCTGCAGAACTCTAAGTATCTCGTCTGGACTGGTTTCACCCGAGAGCATTTGGGCAATACCTGAATCCCATAGTGATCCTGCTCCGGAACTTCGCGCCATCTGCACAAGCGCACGGTGCCCTGCCCCGCTCGCGATCGCGTGCTCCATTTCCGGACTGCTCAATACAACTTCCATGGCGGTGGTTCGTCCGCTGAATCCAGACTGACTGCACGCGGAACAGCCAATCGGGATCTGCACCATCGCGTCTGGAGCTACCATTTCAGAAAGACGCTTCGGAACTCCGCATGGAGCGACAGCCCTGCACCGCGTGCACAGCCGCCTGACAAGGCGCTGCGCGACGACTCCCTTGAGCGCTGCGGCCAGCTTCGCTGGATCGACGCCAAGATCGGTCAAGCGGATAATCGAGCTGCACGCATCTATCGTGTGAAGTGTCGCGAAAACCAGGTGCCCGGTCAGCGAGGCCTGGATAGCCATCGCCGCTGTCTCGCGATCCCGGATTTCTCCAATCAGGACGACATCCGGGTCTTGACGCAGGATCGACCGAAGCGCTGCCGCGAAGGTCAATCCGGCTTTCTCGTTAATCTGGACCTGCACAATCCCTGGAATCCGGTACTCCACCGGATCTTCAACAGTGATGATATTGACGCCGCGCTCTTTGAGCTGCCGAAGAGCGGCGTACAAGGTTGTAGTTTTTCCGGACCCTGTCGGGCCGGTAACAAGTATCAGTCCTTCGCGGACTTCGAGCAGGCGCTGCAATGCCGCCGCTTCCGCGGTGCCAAGCCCGAGGGAGTCGAGAGACTGACGGGATTTGCGTGCATCCAGAATGCGGATTACGACCTTTTCACCGTGGGCCGCAGGTAAGGTGGAAAGTCTCAGGTCTACTATCTCGGCCCCGACTGCGACCCGGGCGCGTCCTCCCTGAGGGCGCAGCCTGTCAGCGATGTCCAGCTGTCCCATGATCTTGATGCGCGACACAAGAGGAACACCCACTGCCTTGGGAAGAACCATTGCCTCACGCAGTACTCCGTCCACGCGATATCGAACGGAAATGCCTCCTTCACCGTGCTCCAGGTGGATGTCACTGGCACCGCTTGTAATCCCTTCGCGCAGAATATGATCCACCAGATTCACCACAGGGCGTTCGGTCGTATCCTCAATCGATTCGCCCTCGCCTGAGTCAATGTCGCGGCCGCGATCGGGCCCGTGGCTTTGCGCGACAAGCTCCGCAACACGCTGAGCCGGACTGTATAGCGCATCGATCTTGTCGGCAATCCTGCGCGGAGAAGTAACTCTCATCCGGATCTGGCGACCGGTAGCAAAGGCGAGTGTCCGCTCACAGTCGAAATCGAAAGGGTTGGACGTGGCGATTTCAATCACCGAGTCGCTAACCGACAAAGGTACAACGCAGAACCGTCTTGCCAGTCTCTCCGGAAATAACTTTGGCGCTTGAGCCGGCGTGAACAACGCTGTTGCGACTGGTACTCCCGCCTTTTCTGCAATCAGCGCGACAATGTCTTCGTCGGAAAGGAGATCCCTTTCCGTGGCAGCTTCCCAGACTGTTCCCGAGGCAGCGTGCTCACGAATGTCCTGCATCTCGCGCGCACTAAGCCGCGCGCCGAGAAGGGGGAGGAGCCAGCTATCTGGAGCTCGAAAATCAGCCACACGGAATAGGTGCCGAAAAAGAGCCCGCAGCCATCATCATCGCACTCAAACGGAAAGCAGTTTCTTGCCCTACTAAAGGATACCCCAGAAGTCGCGGCTGAAGTCGAGCGAGAATGTCCAGCGTCCGTTTCGAAGACCGCGTGCAACATCAAAGCGCACGAGTTCGAAGATTGGAAGAATTGCTAGACCGACCGATGGATACCATGCTGCGCGCCGATTCACCGCCCTCGTTCCAGGCAATCCAGTTCCAGAGATTCCGGCAATGTTGAAAAAGGGAGCCAGTGGCGCAGACGACGGCGTGCGCCCGTACCTGCCAAGCGACATCGGCGGAATCGGGATGGGAAAGCGGAATTCAACTCGCTGACTTAAGGCAGATGATCCAGAGAGGGTGTGAAAATCATACCCCGGCGCCGTAACGGGCCCTCCGAGGAAGAACCGGTGCTGCGGGGGTACCATCTCACTGCTTCGCACAGTCCCTGCGTATGTATGAATCACAACACGATTGCTGCCGAATGGCTTCTCCAGATTCGCGGAGAGAAAAAATCGACCGAGACTGCCGGACCGGAGCTGGCAACACCCATTCGGTTTCCACGATGCATACTCTGCGGACGCGCGAGCGCTGATCTCGAAACCGTACGCCCCCATTCGGCTGGGTCGCTCCAGCGCAAAAATTGTTCTAACTCCCCGGATACTGTCAGCCAGTAGTCCATGCTCGAAATGTCCGAAGGCGCTTTGCGCATGAACTTCGAGGGGAGACTGTTTTTCGCTGACTATCTCCACTGACGGAATAATTCCAGCTACCCATGGTGTCCTGATCAGCAGCGAAACTCCGCGAGTATCGAGCATATCCGTGTAGTCGCTTCCAAACTCCTGCGCGGCAAATGTATTTACGGCTCGTGAGCGTTCGGGTTCGTCGGATACATCCCGATATTTTCGGAACCAGGTAGCCTGTAAGGCAGTGCCGTTCGCCCGTTCGTAGCGAAGCGCCCCCGTTCCCTTCACCTTGTGATCGCTGAATCCGTACCGTCCCTGCAGAGGAATCGATATGCCTCCTCCCACCTTGGAGAGCACCCCGGCGCCGAGGGACAGTCCCTCGACACGATTGAACTGAACGAAGTCTGATACACTTCGGCCAGCCAGTCCCGTCCGTCTGGTGCGAGCAAGAGCCTGTTCGCGCACGAGCGCCCGGGCTTCATCCTGCACTTTGCGAACATCGTCGTCCGTTACTGCACGAACATCGAGCGGAAGAGAATCCAGAATCTTCCCGGTGAATGCTGAAGGGTTGTTGTACGCACTTCGCGGAATCTCGATCTCCTGTCCCGCAAACAAGGAAGCGTTGATTCCCTTGTTCACCTGGTAGCAGCAGATCTCCCATCGTCCCCGAATGATTCCACGCGCCGGAAAATCGAGCCACGTACCGGATCGGCGTATCTCGATCTCCTGTCGGCGGGGCAGCCAGAACCGGCCCTCGAACAGACCGTTTTCCAGAACAACCGATACATCATCGAGATCCTTGTCCTTCAGCGCGGCCCGCGTGAAACTGAACGCCATGCGGACGACATCGTGACTCTCCATGTCAATAAAAACCGCACCGACGGCCCTCGGCAGCAGAGCATTCCTCGGCCGCACACGGACTTCGTAAACGTTTAGTGTGCGGGGACCCAGGCGAATTTGCAAAGAATCGCGAATCGCAAAATCGTACTCCTGGAGGCCAACGGCCGAGAGTGGGTGCGGAACGTCGCGTACCTCGTCGCCATCCCCAAGACGGATGATCCCCGGGAAGTTGTTCTGGATGATTCCAAGATGATCGCGATGATACTGAATGTCGGTGGGCAGGAGGAGCGTATCGCGCCTGGCGAATACCCGCTGCTTGCTGAGATCCGGAGCGCGCCAGTATATCTCCAAAGCCAGCTCGTCGGCACGCACGATCTTCGGCGGCTCCGTGAAGCCTTCACCCAACTGCGCCAGGAAAGTTACGAATCCCCTGGCCGTGGCCGAGTAATCCACAAGACCCGTATCAGCAAGCTGCAGGGCGCGCCGGGACGTAGCCTCCTCGACAAGACCCCTGCTCCTTGGATCGTTCCATTCCTGCGCCCTGGCGGCAGCGGGGTATAGTGCCGCGGCAACAAAAAAGATTTGCGCAAGAGTGGATAGGCGAAGCCTCATATGCCCAAATTACATGTGAGAGAAGTTCCAGCCAATTGTATTACCCCGTTCGGTCAGAGGAGTTATGCGCTTCCCGGCAGTCAATTGAGTTTTGAAGAGTTCAGGGAACGTGCCGCCGAGGGCGGATTGGTTCCGGTGTCGCGGGAAGTATTACTCGACATCGACACCCCAATTTCCGCATTCGTGAAGCTTCGCCGCGAGCCATTTTCCTTCCTGCTGGAGTCCGCGCCCGCCGGCAGCGAAACATGGTCGCGCTACACTTTCATGGGAACTGAACCGGTCGCCGCATGGAGACTGCGCGGCAATATCGTCGAGGACTGGACTCCAGCGGATGGCTGGGGTTCTCCGCGCGCGCCCGAAAATCCGTTCGCGGAGCTGGAGATGAAACTTCGCGCGCTGAATCCAGTTGCGGCGCCTGAGCTCGGCGTTTTTTGGAGTGGAGCTGTGGGATACATCGGATACGAAGCTGTCGCGCATATGGAAGCGATCTCGCCTGCGCAGAAGAGCGCGCTCCCGGATGCGCTGTTCATGATCACGCGAACGGTTGTCGTGCTGGATCACCTGCGCTCCCAGGCGCGGGTTATTGTGGGCGTTTCGGTCGAACCAGGGACCGACGAGGCGGGGCTCCGCCAGTTGTATCTCGACGCTGACCGTGAAATTGACTTGGTGTTGAAACGGCTGAGAAGCCCTGGCACATCCACTTCGCTCGCACTGGACACTTCGGCAGAGCCTGCCGCTGCCAAGTCGAGCATGACGCGTGACCAGTTCATGAGCGGAGTCGAGACAATCAAGGATTACATCCGTGCGGGAGACTGTTTTCAGGTCTTGCTGTCGCGGCAGTTTTCAGTTGATCACGACTTCGATGGCACCGATCTGTACCGTGCGCTTCGAGCGATCAATCCGTCGCCCTACATGTTCCATCTCATGCTGGATGGAATTGAGC
>JBKJPM010000127.1:0-6164 GCA_046595175.1 Gemmatimonadaceae bacterium | reverse complement strand
GCCGTAGTGCAGGAAAAACCGGGAATGTATCTCGTGCGGATCGGAGTATATCCCATCCACGCGCTGCGTATTGAACATGGACGACCGGCGCTTAATTCCGTGGACATTGTACCCCTTCTTCAGGAGCAGTCGCGCGAGATAGGCACCATCCTGGCCGGTGACACCGGTTATGAGGGCAGTTTTCATAGAATAGCCCTAATTATAGCCCATTTAACCAGGTTTTTGGCGCCTGGAATCAGCGTCAAAACTGGAAATAGATAAATGATGTCTTGTTGAATACACCGAAAACGAGAATCGAAAGCACTATGCCGTAGTAAAGCGGCCAGCGAACCCAGGGCGATCTTCCAGTGAGCATCTGCCGCATCCCGCCATGCCGCTGGAACATGTGCACCGCCTCCATCGCCAGGATCGAAGCGATCGCAATTCCGAACACCCACTTTCCTCTTCCCAGATACAGGATTGGGTCGCGCGAATTGTTCACATTGCTGATCGCAAGCCGTACCTGTTCGGGAATATTGGAGAAAAGATGCGTCGCTATGTACCATGCGTCATGCGTAGTCCTCGCGCGAAAGAAAATCCACGCGAAAGTGACGATCGCGAAGGTGAAGAGAGTCTGGAATATCCGATTGAAGCGCGCCGATGGTTCGATGCCGAATGAGCGCTTGATCCGCTCGCGATGCTGGCGCGTTTCGTTGCCGAAGACCAGGTATGCACCGTGCAGCGCGCCCCAGATAATGAATGTCCAGTTCGCGCCGTGCCAGAATCCGCTCACGAGAAAGGTCAGGAACAGGTTCGCGTTTCTGCGTGCATTCCCCACCCTATTTCCGCCCAGCGGGATGTACAGGTAGTCGCGGAACCAGGTAGAAAGCGAGATGTGCCACCTCTTCCAGAACTCCGAAATTGTGCGGGCGAAGTAGGGACGATTGAAGTTGTCCATGAGGCGAAATCCCATGACCTGTGCAGCTCCGATCGCCATGTCAGAGTAGCCCGAGAAATCGCAGTATATCTGGAACGCAAAGAATACCGTCGCGATTATCAGCGGTATTCCCTCGTACTGGGTCGGGTGGTTGTAGACATTATTCACCATCATCGCCAGCCTGTCCGCGATGACGACTTTCTTGAACAGCCCCCACACCATCAGCTTGAGTCCGTCAGCCACGCGTTGGTCGTCGAAGTCGTGCCTCTCGCGGAACTGGTGAAGCAGGTTCTGCGGACGCTCGATCGGACCGGCAACGAGCTGGGGATAGAACATCACGTACAGAGAGTAAATCCCGAAGTGCCGCTCCGCCTTCTGCCGCCCACGATAAACCTCAACCACATAGCTAAGCGACTGGAAGGTGTGGAATGAGAGGCCGATCGGCAGAATCAGACTGAGCGCACCAACTGAATAGTTCCAGTGAATTAATCGGGCGAGAGACTCGAAGTTCGCGTTAAAGAAGTTGAAGTACTTGAAGACAAAAAGGACGAGACAGGTCGAGATGATACTGATCACGAGCCAGGTTTTCCTGCGCCCGCCCGCCGAATCCTCAATGAGAATTCCCGCCGCGTAGTCTATGATGATCGTAATGGCGAGAATGGCGATGTATACGGGCACGAACGCCATGTAGAAAATCGAGCTTGCGAGCAGGAGCAGGAACCAGCGGTAGCGATGTGGCAACACAAAGTAGAGTGTTGTCACTACCGGGAAGAAGATCAGGAATTCAAGTGAGTTAAATAGCATTCGCGTCGATTACATGCGAAGACTCATATATCTCCCTCAATCCCTCAACCAGAGTGATGGTATTCCGGTGTCCCAACTCCGCGCGCGCGCGGGAATCTTCCACCCAGTTGAGTATCCTCGCCTTGCGCCGCGGCTTTCGACGGGATTGTTCCACTGTGGCTCCGGCGACTTTTGCACATGTCTCCGCGATTTCCAGCAGGGAGCAAACGCCCCCGCTCCCCACATTCCAGGTTCCCGACCCGCGACCAAGCACCGCGTTCGCTACTGTTGCAGCGGCGTCCTTCACATGCAGCAGGTCAAAAGCGTCGTCCAGGGGCGGATCCACGCGGATGCGGCCATCTTCTCTCGCCATCGCCAGGAAGTATCGGATCAAGCCCCCTTTATGGCCGGCTCCGTACAGCGATGAGAGGCGAAGGATCGCTACCTCACAGTCCATCTTACAAGCGGCGAGTGCAATCTGTTCGGAAACCCACTTGGAAAGTCCGTAGTACCCAGCCGCGGCTGCATTTGGCTCTTCGTCTTCCTTCCGGGGATATGACCACTCTCCGTATACCAGAGCCCCTGAAGTGAGCACGATGCGCTTAACCCCGCGCTGCACGGCCCACTCAACAACTCGCGCGGTCCCACCCACGTTGGTATTCCAGAGCTCCTCGTCCCGCTTTTCATCCTCGATGGACCCGTGCTTGGCGGCGGCGTGCACAATTGTGTGGGGAATCTCGTCGGTCGATGGCCCGTCGCCTGACGCGACATTCCACACTGCTTCCGAATCGCCGGGCTTGTGGCCGCAGGCAATAACAGAACTCCCGCGATCCCTCAGCTGCCGCACCACGTTCCGCCCCAGCGCGCCGTTCGCCCCCGTGACGAGGACCTCTACGGCCATGGAAGTATTTCGCCCCGCATCCGGATGGTGTTGTCTGTCAAATCCTCGGCACCAACTCCCGGCACGAACACCTCGTTCCAGTAGCGAAGGGCAATTCCCTTGCGTCGTTCAGGCTGCGAGACCTTTTCACCAAGGATGTAGTTGCGGATCCACATCTCTGGCTCGTTGTACCCGTAGTAAGCGCGGATTCCAGTCGTGCCTGAACACCGGATGTTCAGCTCGAAGGGGACCGGGCCACGTTCCGTCATGCGAAGCTGCACGTTGATGGGCCCCTGCGGACGCAGCCTCTTCCCAATGTTCTCCAGCAGCGGCTGCAATTCCGGCCAGTAGCCAACTTCCGCGCGGAAGGTCGTACCGCCAGACAATGTGCGCCGCACCATGAACGTTCCCGTTACATCCCCGGAGCTGTCCACGAATACGGCGCAGGTGAACTCCTCCGAACGGCCCTCGTTGTTGAGATACTCCTGCACGATCGGCTTTGGAGTTCTCGGCAGGTAAAAGGCCAGCTCCTCTGCATCCTTCGCAACCACTACGTTTCTCGACGCTGAGCCATCGCGCGGCTTTATCACAACCGGATATCCCTGTGCAGCTGCCCATTCCAAAGTTTCCGGGACCGGTTTGTCCCAGATGCACTTGGGCGCGTCGATTCCGTTGCGGGTCAGCAGCTCGTAGGTGAGTCCCTTGTCACGGCACTCCCTGACAAGCTTGGGATCGGAGCAAAGAATTCTTGGCCCGCCATCAGCCGCCCACTCATCGCGCACGGCGGACAGCGACAGAACGTCGTAATCCGATCCTGGAAATACAACTTCTATCCCGCGTTTCTGAAATTCCCTCCGCCAGATCTCAAGACTGCCCTGCTCTTCACTCTTGGGAAGCACCAGCCCTTCCTTTCCCCGGTAGAGTGCCGCAGCGAAAGGATGCACATCCACAGTAAAGATCTCCGTCGCGAGCGAAGAGATACTCAGAGCCTTGCAAATGCTCTGTCCAACGCCGCCGCCCGCTCCCGTTACTGCAATTTTCACGGTGCCGTACCTGCTACAAACTTCTGCCAGGACGATCCGACCGCGTCAGTAAAGTGCGCATCGCTGCCAATGTTCACTTTGCAACCGGCGTCGCTCGCAATCTCAATCATGGTTTCCGGATCAAGGCTGTACCGCGGATTCAGTTCGAATGCTTTGCCACTTTCTCGGCAGGCGCGCGCAATGGTACGCAGCTCGTCGGCTGGCTTCAGCTGGAACTTCGTGATGACCATGCCAAGCGGGTGCCCGATGATGTGTGCGCGGCTTTTTTGCACGATGGCAAGCGCGAGGTCAGTCTCCAGCTTAAGCGCTTCTGCCGCAGTGTAGTCCTTCCATGATCCCGAGCTGCCGTCGCTGTTGGGCGGCCCGTGCACACTGCCTATGACCGCGTCACATCGATTGTAAACCTCGGGCGGAGCACTCAGCATTCCGTTCAAACCCAGAATTTTTGCTTCACATCCAACGAAGATCGTCATCCCTGAAACATTCAGCGCCCGAATCTCCTTCTCAAATTCAGGGAAATATGTGCTGGTGGATCGCACATGTTCGCTGAACATGAATTCCATGATGCCACTTTCAGCCGCCGCGGCTGCCATATCCGCTGACGTTGCCGTCCCATCCGTCCACAAAGTGTGATTGTGGTAGTCGATCGGGAGGGCGCGATCGATTTCAGTGTAGGGAACCAGACGAAGTGGGGAGCGCGACGGCTCGCCGGGCTCCAGTGCAGTGATCATGATCTGTGACTAGTGACGGGCCCTCGAGCCCGCGTTCGACTACTTACGCCTGCCGAGCAGGTCGCTGAAGGAACCGCTGGACCGTCCATCATCGCGCATCACTGGGTGGCTGCCTGAAGGTGAATTCTCACCAACCGCACGCCCAATGGGAATGACGTCAGTCTGCTTCGCGAGTTCTTCAGCCGCCGGCCAGCCAAGCAGCTGAAGCTTCTGCTGAAGCTCCATACGCAAATGCTCGCTGATGACGTGCAAGTGCGAAAGACTCGCAGCGTATGAAAGTCCCTCTTCCCAGATTACCAGCGATCCCATGCGACGTTCGTCGGATGCAACGAGCGGCAGCACAATCTCCCACCATGACTCCGCATCTTCGTTGGCGTGATTGAGCGTCCACACCGGAAGCTCATCATCGCCGCGCCCGTCCGACGTGACAACCGCCGGCCTGCGATTCAGGAACCAGCGCTGCAGGCGAACTTCTGCGCGCGGAATAGCCTCGTCCTGGAATACCTGTCCTAGCTCCTCGAAGATTTCGCGAACATCATCCAGCTCCGCGAGCCGCGTGCTTGCTTCGCGGAACCGCACGTTGCGTCCAATCGTTTCACGCGTACTCACCGATCCTCGCGCAAGACGACCCAGCTCCTGAAATTCGACGAACCCAAGGCGCTGAATAAGCAGTGCCAGCCCAACGAGGCACATCATGGAGAGCATCACGACGAGCAGCACCACTGAATCAGCCGGATAGGCGAGAAACGCTCCGGCAGTCGAAAAAAGCGCGCAGGCCACGTACAGCAGGAATGCAACGTTGCGCGGTGAATGTCCGCGTCCGAGCAGGCGATGATGAATGTGTCCGCGGTCGGGCGAAAAAATCGGCTGCAGCCTGAGAAAGCGGCGAACAATCGTCAGGCCCGTATCAAGAATAGGAAGTCCGAGAGCGACGATTGGGATGATTATCGAAATCTCGCCCGGAACCTTCTGCGCGCTCACCAGTCCGAGTCCCGCCAGCATGAATCCTACGAAGAGCGACCCGGAGTCACCCAGAAAAATTGTAGCCGGCGGAAGGTTGAACCGAAGGAAACCAACAGTCGCACCCGCAACCACTACGGCGGTAAGCGCGGCGCCATTATGACCGAAGAGAACAGCGACAATGAAAAGTGTAGACAGCGCGAACAGTGCAACTCCTCCAGCCAGTCCATCCAATCCATCGATCAGGTTGAATGCGTTGCTGATGCCGACAAGCCAGGTCACAGTCATCGCGATGGCGAACCAGGGAGCGAGACCAAAGCTTCCAAAAAACGGCAGCGCAATGCTGTCGAAGTGAACGCCTGCAGCGCTTACGCACAGAGCAATCGTTACCTGGGCGGCCAGCTTGTACCGGGCGCGCATCGGTCTAAGGTCATCTACGAGACCGAGCACGAACATTCCGGCAGCGCCGGCGACAAGTGTGAACATCGTCTTATCGAGCGAGAACCCGCCGAATCTCACGCCCACGACAAGTGCGCCTACAGCTATCAGAACCGACCCGAAAAGCGCTACGCCGCCCAGACGGGGAATGGGTTCAGTGTGGATTTTTCGATCGTCAACCGGGTCAACCAGCCCAATGCGCCTGGCGTGGTCACCGACGAATCTGGTAAGTACAAGCGAACTGGCGAGCGAAACCAGGAAGCCTAGTACGTACTGTTGGATGTACAACGTCAAATTGTCGTGCCTGTGAAGCCTTCGGGCATGTCCAGGAAAGTCCGTTTAGAAAGGGCGTAGAGTGGCCTGTGGGAATATGTTAGGTCACGTACGGGAAGTAAACAACCAGGTGAAAGGGA
>JBKJPM010000283.1:0-2678 GCA_046595175.1 Gemmatimonadaceae bacterium | reverse complement strand
AACGGAATAGACCTCTGCTGTAGCGTCCAACCTGGAGCTCACCCGCCGGTTGTACCCGGCGAAGAGCACCGTTCTCATTAGATCCACCTCTATTCGGGTATTGTCGACCGCTCCGGTGCCGCTTGTAAACCCAACTTGAAACCTGGGCTTTAGCCAGTTTTCCCCTCCGCCGAAAAACACAGCATTAGACTTGTCCGTCGACCAGGCTGAAAATGAAAGCTCCACACCGGTAAGGTTTGGCCGGAATGTGTCGCGCGATGGCTGGCTTCCATAACAAGGACTCAATCGATTGGATGACTGCAACGACTTGCTTGGACAGGTGATTGGTCCTTTCACGTTTCCACGGATGGCATGCCCGCGTACGGAAATATTCATGTTGTCTGATACACTCGGTATCAAAAGCGCCTTCGCGATCGAGATTCCGAACAGGTTCGGCGTTGCGTCGGCAATCGTTACAGGCGGGAGGTAGCTCACTTCGACCGTAACATCATATGGCAGTGCAAACGCGATCCGCGGGCGCCCGAAGGCAGGTGAGAGCGAGGTATTCTCGCTTTTCGAAGTAAAACATGCGCCAGTTTTCTGAATCACCGGATCAGGCTTCGGGATCGGTGCGCCTTCTCCGATAATCCGCACTGACGCACGGGTAGAGTGCTCCGCGGGTCCGAGAATCGAGAATGCCAGCGGAGCTGAATAGAAAGCCAGCAACTTCGCTTCGTTCGTTTCCTTCCCTGGGCGACATTGGCCATTTACAGCCGCCGGCGCTGTAACAACGAACATGACCAGCAAGCTTGAAAGTTTCATCGTGCTCCGATTCGTGAGACGTCGAAGCTACACTCCTGGATTTGCCCCGGGCAAGCCAAGTCTTCGCCTCACCTCCACAGGCTAGTCCGGCTACGGGCTGGGTCTCGGTCGGGGTTCCCGGTTGAAAACAAAAAAACCCCGCCCTTTGCGGAGCATTCTTAACAAATGGCCAGGGGCGGAATCGAACCGCCGACACGCGGATTTTCAGTCCGCTGCTCTACCAACTGAGCTACCTGGCCCTACTGCATTTTCGCTTTGACAAGCTAACGGGTCTTGGCAGCTCAGTTCAACCCGGGAACAGGGCTTAACTCGTTTCTACCCCGTGGGTTGCCGTAATGATGGATTTGATTCCGCCCCTCACGTTGAAATCCCCTACGACGCGCATCCATTTGGGCTTTACGCATTGGGCCAGATCATCGAGAATTCTGTTGACTGCCCGCTCATAGAAAATTCCGTCGTTCCGGAAGCTCCAGAGATACATCTTCAAGCTCTTGAGCTCCACGCAGAGGTCAGCTGGGACGTACGTGATCCGAATGATCCCGAAATCAGGCGCACCACCTTCCAGCAGCTTCAGTTCGGCCGCATCAGTTTCGATCCCGCCCATGGGGCAGAGTGACGTGAATTCATCGCAGTCCATGTGAATCTGGTAGCTGCGGGCTGGATATGGGTTCGAAAATGTCTCGAGAAGTTCCGGCTTCGGCATGCTGTAAATCTATCAGCCAGATGATGTGGTTTGTCAGTTCTTACCGCGAAGCCGACGCGACATTTGCTCGAGAAGTTTGCGCTCGCCCTCTGACAGGCTCTCGATCCCGGTCTGTGAAATCTTGTCCAATACCTTGTCGATCTGCTCGGCTCGCGGACGGGTATCTGCCGTCGTCACCTGCACAATCGGCCTGTGTGTTACCGCATTGCTCTCAGCGACCACCTCGTCGATCACTTCACCGCGCGCACGTGATCTGGGTTTTACGCGGGGCACCGCCCGTGGAGGATCGTCGCCTTCGTCGGGAATCGGCGATACCCAGCGTCGCACCTGATCCAGACCCCCAAAGGACGAAATTCGCAGATACAGCCACCCGAACCCGAGGCCGCCGAGGTGCGCAAACCAACCGATACCCGAGCCATTGCTCGATATCCCCATCGCGAGATTGATGATTACCATCCACGCGACGAGCCACCGGGATTTCATTGGTATCACGCCAAAAAGGTAGACTTCTTCGTCCGGCCACCTGATGGCATAGGCGAGCATCACGCCGCTTACCGCGGCAGAAGCTCCAATCAGTCCGCTGCCTGCGACCAGCAGCAAATGGGTGAGCGCTCCACCCAAACCGCACCACAGGTAAAAGGAAAGAAATCCGCGGGTGCTCCACTCCTCTTCCACTCTGGGACCAAACATCCAGAGCGTTAGCATGTTGAGTGCGAGGTGCCAGATGTTCGCGTGAACGAACATGTAGCTGACTGCAGTCCACCACGTGTCGGGGAAGTCGCGCGCATCCAGCGCAAGCGCGGAGTAGACGTTCTGCTCACCGAACAGAGCGACCTGGAGGAAATACACTCCAATGTTCAGCGCAAGCAGCCAGCGAACCGCGGGTGTTATGCGCGAACCGTCAGACCTCGAGCCGTACAACGATGCAGAAATTGACATCTACCCTCGGGAACCGCTTAAGCTGCCGCCATCTTTGCAATCTGGTCACACAGCTCTGGAAAATCCATTCCCATTGCCGCTGCACCCTGCGGAATAAGACTTAGTTCTGTCATGCCAGGCAACGTATTCGCCTCGAGGCAGAAAAACTCGCCCTCTGGAGACATCCGGAAATCGATTCGCGCATACCCTCTAAGCTTCAATGCGCGAAAAGCTGCCAGAGCCTGCTGCTGAACTG
>JBKJPM010000135.1:0-26681 GCA_046595175.1 Gemmatimonadaceae bacterium | reverse complement strand
GGCATGGTCCTGAGCCTGGGCGGGATGATCTTCGCCGCCACCGGCCATTTGAGTCCGGTAGCCGGCGCGATCTCCCAGGAACTCATTGACGTACTGGCGGTGCTGAACGCGTTGCGCGCCGCGTTTCCGCCAAAAGTGATTTCGGATCTGGGAGAATAAACGTGAACGGTCTTGTGATATAAGAGATCGACGAGTAATTTCACCGGCTCAACGCCACGCGCTTCGTATCGCTCAACCGCGCGGCATAAGCCATTGCCGCGAACAAGTCCTCACGTTCGAGGTCTTCGTAATCGGCCAGAATTTCCTCCTGCGTCATCCCGCTGCTCATCAGCTCCAGCAGCATCGAAACCGGATAGCGCAAACCGCGCACACACGGTTTCCCGTGGCAAATCTCCGGATCGACGACGATGCGCTGAAGCAATTCCTCCGTGGACATACCGGCAAACTATCCGCTCACCCGCCAGTCCTCAAGGCGGGAGTTGTTTCTGAAAGCCCATGCGCCATGCCGCACAAACTGCACAGCCCGCGCAGCATCCTCAGCGACCTTCTTATGGCTGGCGTGGAAGTCTGGAGCTGCTTCAAAGGCGGGCGTGGCGGCATGCTCTGGTCTGATCGCGCAAGCCATCCGCTCACCTAAAAAAGTTGGCTCTTACCTAACGAGCTAATTTATCCTAAACCCTCCTTAACTTAGTGCCATTCGAGTGCCATTCCACACTGACCCCAAACGCGCCTCCACCAAACGCGCCTCCAAACGCGCCTCGTGACCCCAAACGCGCCTCGATGAGTTGCATCGCGTGGTGACGGAGATCGAGTCTCGCGCTTAAGCGCTGTCGCCTTCGATCTTCGCTTTTGTCACGCGCAAGTAGGCTATCGCTTAACTTCCAAAAGCAGCTGAATCATTGCAAACAAGCGGTGAAAGAGATAATCGACATGCAGGATCTCCTGAATTCTGACCTGACTCGTTTCACTGTGCCGAATCTGAAACGCATTGCCAATGTCGGTTAACTCGCGTGATTCCTTTTCGGGGAGTTCCCGAAACTGGGGCTCCGATGCTGCTAAATCGAGCAGTATCCGAACGGAAGTTTTTTTGTCCTTGCCTCGCTCGATTGTCTTGATGCGTTCCCACGCATCCCAAAGCTTTTCGAGCGCTTCTCGACGAATGGATGGACTCGGATCGAGGTATTTTCCTCGGGCAGACTCCAACATCGTATCTAGTTGACCGTCACCCGTGTTAAACTCGCAAGAGGCAAGCGATTCGCGAAGAATAGGTGGTGCAAGTCGTATGACCTTTCCATCCTCTTGTAGCTCAAAGACAAGGCCGCTACGTGAAAAGATGCGATTGATGCTTTCACGAAATTGCACCTGTCCTTTCTCATGGTCGAAGTCTAAGTGATAATGTTGAAAAAATGAGTGGAAGCTGCCCCGCGTCGGTTTAGCGACGGCGCGATGACAAAACTCAACGAAGTCCAAAATCGCCAGTGTGGGCGGGGTAGTGGCTTGCACCAGCGGCCACTCTAACTCGGGTATCTCTGCCCGCGATGCCAGTGACATTTTGTGTTGGTCTGTGCCGGAGGTGCCCAATCCATCAGGGCATTCTTCGGGAAACTCAGAGCCGAAGGCACCGTTTGCGATTAACGCGCTTACAACGGCGACTATGCCGCCCCATGCTTCGACTGAAATGTGTTCATTCACTCGCGGGCGTGAGCCGCGCTCACGATCGCTAAAGTATTCGGCACTCATGGAAATTCGTAATCCCAATCAAGCTCCCACAATTGCAGTGTGCCGTCTTTTGTGCCGAAGACAGCCCAGCGGTTGTCTCCACTCAATGCCACCGTGTTAAAGAGATTCGCGTCTCCCGCGAACGACCAAATCCGGCGACCCGATGACAACTCCCAGATGCCGCTTGCGGAGAACGCCCATTTGTTATCTTCGGTGAGCGCAACTGCTGATTCGTCAACGTGCCCCTCCAGAACACGGCAGCACTTTCCTGTGCCGACATCCCACAACCGGAGGGTTCCATCCCAGCTACCTGAGAGAATCCACTTTTCGTCACGGCTCAAGCAAACAGATCTCACGGTGGAAGAATGTCCATCGAGGCAACGCAGGCAGTTGCCATACTCGGCATCCCAGAGCCGAACGGTGTTATCAGAACTACCGGAGATTAGGAGGCTTCCACTTTGGTTCACCGCGACGCATGCAACGAGGTCGGTGTGCCCCACGTATTCCCGGACGCAGCGGCCCGTTGTCACCTGCCATTTTTTCACCACCTCAATACCATCGGAAAACAGCCATGCTCCATCATTGCTAAGAGCAATAGAGCGACCGTGTGCTGCCACCGTTTCCGTATCACATTCAAATCGCCGGATGCATTTGCCAGAAGCTACATCCCACAGGCCGAAGGGTGCCTCACCGCCTCCCCAAATCAGGGATCGGCAATCTGAGTCCAAGGCGAAGCCATCGCTGAAATGACATTGAGGGAATGCACGGACGCATTCTCCACTTGCTGCATCCCATATCCTGAGGGCGCCGCTATATTCGTGACTCACCGATGCGGCTAACTGCCCGTTCCTGTTGAGCGAAACGGTCCTGATGCCCTCGGTATGCTTTCCAAAGGTTCGCACGCACCATGTTCCCCTTAAGTCCGTTCGTGTGGAATGGATACCGACCTGAAACCACAAATCGAGCGCATCCTTCGACCGTTCGTAGCCGGGAATAAAACGCGCTGTGCGCAGTTTCGCCAACGCAGCTGCGTAGTTGTTTGCCGAAATCGCCTCCTTTGCTTGGCGAACACATTCTTGGTGCTGACGCTGGGTATCTGTCACCTCGCCGACGTCTCTCGAACGGCACAAAAGGTAAGGTGCTCGGAATGGGGGCGTTCTTTTCGAAAGTGACCGCAAATCCCAAAGACAAATCTGCGATAACTTCGATGCGGGTAATGCTCGTGCCGACATCGCCCGTGTTCCGTCAGGACTCAGGTAAATCTGACTGCAATTCCCGGCGTCGAGAGTGCGCAGACACCTTCCGTTGTCGAAGTTCCAGAAACGCAAGGTTCCATCATTGCTGGTCGATAGTAAGCGTCGCGACTCCTCCGCGAGTTCGAACCCAGTTACACCATCCGTATGACCGTAAAAGGTGCGGACGCGCCTGCCGCTGGCGCAATCCCATGTTTGCAGCGTTTTTCCGAAGTTTGCTGACAGGATGAGTCGGTCTCCGCCTGCGAAGGCGACTGCGCTCACTTCATCACCGGCGTCGAAGACGTGAATGCAACGCCCACTTCGGACATCCCACAGTCGGATGGTTTTATCAGAGCCACCGGAAGCGGCGAATTTTCCATCGGAACTCAAATCAACGGCGCTCACGTAGTGGGTGTGTCCGTCAAACACTTGGAGACACTCACCGGATACCATATCCCAGAGACGAGCGGTGCGATCCCAACTACCTGACAGCCCCATCGCGCATCTTTGCTCAGTCGCACCGAGTCGATCAGATGCGCGTGTCCTTGAAACTCTCGAATACAGGTTCCCGATGCAACATCCCAAAGCCGTAGGGTCATCCCCATTCCTGCGGAAAGCATCCATCGCTTGTTGGCGCTGAATGAAACGGCGAGAACGATGCCTTGGTGTCCCTCAAACGTCCGGATGCGTCTGGCGGCCGCCACTTCCCAAAGGAACAGCGTTCCCTTTTCGTCGGAAGATATTGCCCAACAGCCATCGTCGCTCAGCCCTAAACGAATTACTCGTGCAATCGGTTCAAAGTCTTCAACCGATCCGACCGTCTTGGATTTCAACGATCTCGCCTGTTCCAAAGCTACAAGGCCAGCGTTCTCTTTCGACAGTTCAAGTGCGCGACTGGCCTGCTCAATCGCCGAAGCAGCATCGCACCGCTCCAGGTGGATAAGAGACTGCATGTATGGGACCACCCAATCCGTGTCATGTGCCTGCTTCACTTGATCGAGTCGATGCAGAACATCCCGGTCACTGGTTTGAGCAGAGCGCCATTGAAGCAGACCGAGGTTGTAGGTCGCCTGCGGATGACCTGGGTAACTCGTCAACGCCTCCCGGAAGCATTTTTCCGCCTCGACGTGCTTTCTCAAGTCCACCATAGACACTCCGCGGTTGTTTAGGCCATCTGCAAGAAGGTTAACTGGTCTTGCCTCAATTCGCGGGTAGTTCGTTCCGATAAGCTGTCGAAAGACAGTCTTCAATCGCTCAGTAAGTTGGTATAGGTCTTGAGGTCGCCGTTTTGGATCGCTTTGGAAACAGTCATTCAACAAATGCGCTAACGGCTTTGGCAGTAGCGGCATCGCATCTTCTTCCACACTCGTATCGAGATAAGACCCGAACACTTCTGCGGCAAGCTGGCCTCCATGCCTGCATGGAGGTTCCCCGACAAACATCTCAAAGATACTGATTCCCCAACTCCAAATATCTGTTTTCCGCGATAGCGGCTTTCCGTTGGCTTGCTCGGGCGAACAATAGGCCGGTGTCATACCGCCCGACGTAACAAAGATGCTTTGCTCAGTTGAGGATATAGGTGTCCTGCCTGCAATAGCACGCGCCTTTGCCAGACCGAAGTCAGTAACTTTGGCAGTTCCATCGGTATCCATGAGCACGTTCCCTGGCTTCACGTCTTGATGGATCAACCCCTGCTCATGCGCGTAATGCAGTCCCCAAGCAAACTGAATAGCAATGTCGAGGATTCGCTCCAACACTATGTCCGAGCCGCCTTCGTAAAGTCTGCGTGATCGAATCCAATCCGCCAGACTGCCCCCTTCAATAAACTCGGCGAAGATTCGCGGGATACCGCCCAGCCGCCGAACGTAGTAGCAGCTAACCGTGTGCGGATGCAGTCCAAGGTTCACCCAAGTCTCTGCTTCCCGTTCAAAGTTTTCGACTTGTTGTGGGTGCTGGAAGAATTCGGGACGAGGGCTTTTTACCGCCAAGTCCATGTCCCAGCCGCGATGGTGAACGCGATAGACTAATCCCATCCCGCCGCCGGTGAAAACTTCCTTCACCTCGTAAAGATCGAGAACCACGTCGCCGACTTGCCAGACGGATGGCACCTTGTCTGGATCGTCGTAGTTCATGCAGAGCTAGGGCGACAGGGCCTGTTTCATGTCCATGAGCATCTCTCCGGCTATTTGATAGCGTTCTTCGATCTGCCTGCTGAGCGCCCGGTCGATGACTTTCGCCAACGGTAGTGGGATCAAGCGGTCTCGCTCGCAAATCGGGACGACGCTCTCGTTTAGGATAACGGCAATCGGATCGCGTTCTTTGCTGAACGGATAGGGATAGGTGCCAGTGAGCATGTTGTAGATCGTCGCGCCCATGCTCCACACGTCGGACACGGGCTTCACGTATTTGAAGTTAATGAGCTGCTCGCGTGGGACGAAGAAAGGCGTTCCCGCGTAGTTACCCGTGAGCGTCAAGCCACTCATGCCAGCTTGTTCGAAGCTCTTGGCCAGACCAAAGTCGCTGAGCTTAACGACGACACTATTCCGCGTGAGTGAGAGGAGGATGTTTGATGGTTTCAGATCGCGGTGAACGAAGCCTTTCGCATGTGCGTGCGCCAGCGCTTCGAGACTTTGAAGAATGATCGGCCTCGCCAAGTGGAGCGGGACCTTCCCTTTGTGCTGCGCCATCAGGTCGTCCACGCCGCCGTGTTCGCACCATTCCATCGCGAAGTAGAAGATCCCATCGGTGGAACCGAAGTCGAAAATTTCCACGATGTGCGGGTGCTTGAGCGATGAGACGTTGCGAATCTCTCTGAGAAAAGGTTCGAGGTTGTTCTTGTCCACCGCCACTTGCGACAGCATCACCTTGAGCGCGATGCGCAGGTTGTCCTTGATACGCCGCGCCAGGTAAACCGCGCCGAAGCCGCCACGTCCCAATTCCTTTTCGACGATGTAGCCTCCGATTTGCTGCTCGATGAATCGCTCCGCTTTCTTTTGCTTCGGGGCGTTCACTTCAAAGATCAGTCGGGCTAACTCTTCGCGGACCTGTGCGCTCTCGTCGGGCTGAACTTGGCCGTGCTCGATCGTGACCGCGATGATGGTATCGCCTACGCGAATCCGATCGCCATCATTGAGATCAACGGCGGGGTACTTGCGCCTGGCACCTTCCTCTGGCGTCTCGCCTTTGTTGCGGCCGCCGCACTTGCGGTTGTTGACGCGCGTGGCGTTGAGGCTGCCGAGGTCGCGCAGTCGTGCGAGAGGCGGATTTACTTCGAGAAGGAAATGATGACGTGAGACGAGCGTGTCGTCAGAGAGCTGCGCATGACAATCCGGCGCGCGTCCGAAGATGAAGGTATCGTGTTCGGCGAACTCGAATTTCCTGCCTTTCAGCGGGCCTTCGATGATTTCCAATCGGACTCTATTTTGCATCGCCGTAGTTCATAACCGCGCCATACGAATCATCGCAAAAATCGTCAACCTGAGCGCCGTCACACTGTGGCCAGCAGCGCAAGGCAATCGCGCGGGTTGAGAATGCGGATGCCTTTAAACCGCTTCAAGACCAGCAAATCCCGATCGCCGGTGACAATGGCGTCGGCACCGGCGGCCAGGGCGGTGGCGAGGATGATGTCGTCGTCGGGATCGCGACTGACGGGCTCCGGCAGCGGCGCGGCCTTTACCACGGCGGCATCGGCGCGCACGGCACGGACGACCTCGCGGGACTCGGCACCCGTGAGGCCAGCCTTGGTGCGCAGCTTTTCCTCCAGTTCGGCAAGGATGACCGGCGAAACGACGATCTCTGCCCGCTCGATACACTCCTCGTAGAGCCCGGCGCAGACGCCATGCGCGATGAAGGCGGAAAAGAGGACGTTCGTATCGAAAACAATCCTCACACGGCTCTCACGAGATCACCTTGAAAACATCCTCGTCGGTGTGGAAGCCCGCTTCCCGGCCTTTGCGCACGAGTTTCTCGCGCAAGCCGCGGAATCGTTCGATGGCGATCTGTCGCCGCAGAGCTTCCTGCACGACATGGCTGCGGCTTTTCCCGCTGCGTTTCACGAGGGCGGCGAGGCCGCGATCGATCTCCTCCGGCAGGCTGACAGTCAGCGTGGCTCTCATGTATTAGCATCTATTACAGCAATGGCCCGCCGTCAAGGTTTGTCCGCACTCGCAATTTCGAACAATGGCGTTTTCGATGGTCTCGGAAACGGCCAGGCTCCGCTGCGTGAACGGCCGTCGAATGGTTTCGCGAATCCCATTATGTAACCCGCGGTTGCGCCCGTAGGTTGGCGACGAAGCAATCGCAGCGTCGGTGCTCAACGCGTTGCGCGCCGCCTTTCCGCCGAAAGTGATTTCGGATCTGGGAGAATGAACGTTGGATGGACTTGTTATCGCAAACAGTACCTAACGAACCGAGCATAGACTCAGACGATGAACGAACCAGCCACCAGCCAGCGGCCTGCAACAAAGCGCACTGAGAAACGTGTGCTCGCGCTCAATGCCGGTTCTTCGAGCCTAAAGTTCGACATCCTCTTCACGAAAGACAGGCCGACCATTTTCGCCTACCACGGTTATCCCTGGTTAATTCATCGACTGATTTATCGCCGCACAAACCATGGAAACTTACATGTGCGTGGTTACAAGGAAGAAGGGACTACGACCACACCGTTCGACATGGCCGTGCGTAATGACCTCGACCGTTTCCATCTCGTCACCGACGTAATCGATCGCGTTCCGAGCCTCGGCTCACGCGCTGCTTACTTAAAGCAAGAAGTCCGAGACAAGTTGCTGGATCACAGTAGCTACATCGCTCAGCACGGCGAACACCTCCCGGAGATTCGGAACTGGAAATGGAAAGGCGCCAAATAGGCGGGTTATGTTTTTCCGGGGATTTATCTTACTCGGCGCGGTGAAAAGCCGTGGTCACTCTTCAGCCGTCATACGGGCTGTACGGACTTCCCATCTCAGAACCGTCTTTTTCAACGGTTCACCGCGAGTGGAACCGTCCTGATTTCTGTGATCTCCTTCAATTCGGCGAGCGCAGCTAGGAATTCCCGGTGAACCCTGTGGCGATGGCAAAACGTGATTGGAAGACGGGACATCAAGGGTCCATCTGCGCTTGCGATAAAGCCGTTTCGCGCTGAGGGAACGCCATACTCGTCAAGAACCTCTTGGATTCTGATTAACGTCTTTCCTCCGTCCGGTTGAAACACGACGACGGCTTCAACGTAGTGACAGCGGCCGAGGAGGCGTTGTTCGGCGCCTGAGATGATCGTGAGCACGGCGACTACGAGCGCGCTCAGCCCTAATCCTCCTCCGACATAACCAGCGCCGACTACCATTCCGATGGCCGCGACGGCCCACATCGCGGCAGCAGTCGTCAGACCAGTGATCCCGAATTTTCCGCGGATGATCGCTCCCGCACCCAAAAATCCGACGCCCGATACGATCTGCGCCGCAATGCGCCCGTGATCGCCGTTTGGTCCTCCCACCGCGATCGACATCATGGTGAAAACGGCGGAACCAAGACTCACTAACGTGAGCGTGCGCGTGCCGACTGGCTTCTCTCGTTTCTCTCGCTCGAACCCGACGACTGCTCCAAATCCCGCAGCCGTAACCGCCAACGCGATACTGAGCCATGGCTCGCTCAGGAGTGTGCGCCAATCGCCCGTCAGCCAGTGCATGGTTGTTGTTGGATCCATTGTGAAGCTGTCGTTAGACTTGGCTCGCACTCACCGATGGATTTGTGCAGCCGGCGCGGCGGGTGTCCAGCACAACGATTCAGCTATCGTCGAAACCACGCGTATCCTTATACGAGTCGCCAAGCGGAGGAACGTGGTACTCCGGTGCTTGCTGGATGGCTTCTTTGGTGATGCTCACGAACACGGTCGAGTCGTCGTAACTGATCCGGTCGATCTGATCAGGCGAAAGCACGATCTCCTTGCCGGAAAACCAGTGGCCGGTCTCGACGACCAAGTGACAGATCGCCCAACTCTTGTTGTCCATCATAAAATCGGTCACCTTGCCAATCGGCCCATCCTCAGTTTCAATTGCGTAATCCACGATGGCCTGGGTGCTCCGCAAATGAGGATCGTCATCCTTATGGACTTCACCAGCTGTGTTGGCCGGCGCACTTGCCGAAGGCAGCGGCAAAACCCCGGGAAAGCCGCCCATGCCCCACAGATCTCCGCCGTCCCAGTACGACGCCCACCCGTAGTAGCGATGAAACTCCTCTTCATACTGTCGAGACACAGGCTTGTGTGATTCGACGGGTGGGCTGTTTTCAATCTGCTGTCGAGTCAAGTTTACCAAGAGGACGCCTCCGTCTTGATGGAGGTCGCCGAAAGCATGGGGAGAGAGGAGGATCAGGCGCCCCGAAATCCATTTACCCGTGTCCACGATAACGTAGCGAACGACCCATTTTTGATCGTCGAAATAGAAGTCCTTCACATGGCCGATATCGCCGTCGGACGCTTCGAGTTTTTTTCCGTAAAGTTGCTTGATGCTTCGTAACATACTTCTGCCTCGCTTGAGGCTCGCGTGGATCAATCCGGGCCAAGGCGACAATACATCTGATTCGCGGCTGTGCCTGATTCTCGACTGTGGAGGAGTTTTCTGCTGTCACAATCTGAAAGAACCCGCATTTATGCTAAATACGCGCCGTTCAAGCAGGTGTTGATGAGTTGAAATCTCGCCGCATCATCCGCTATGAAGACTGTCGCTTAGGGTTATGTTCGAACCGTTGAAGACCCTGACGGCGAGCCACGATCTGTAGGGAGGCCGATCCCTGCGCGCACTGATCCGACGTATTAGCGCATTGTCACTCGTCGCTGCGTCGCCATTCTCGGCGGCTCAGGCGCCTTCCGGGCCGAATGCGAGTCAGCTCCCTCGTCAGTCGAAACCAATCTCCGACGTGGTCGTGCCGATACCCAGCGAGGTATTCGGCTCGCTCGATAAGTTCGCCAATTCGAACTGGCGAGCGGTCCAGCGTCCAGCTCTCGCACATGCAAAACCACACGGCGATCGGACGCAGATTGCGTTGCTGCTTGGCGTGGTGATTGCCGAAGGATTCATCGCCGTCGAAGCAAAAAATGCCGCCGAAGTGAAGGAGATCGGCAGTGCCGTGCACACGCTGGCCCGAGCGCTCGGTGTCGAATCGGCGGTGATGAGGCGCAGCAGAAGCATCGTGGAATATGTCGACAAGAACGATTGGTCTGCGGTCCGTAAAGAATGGGATGGTGTCCTTCCCGACGTTCAGCAGGGTATGAAGCAACTTGAGAGCGAACAGCTTTCGCAGCTCGTCAGCCTTGGCGGCTGGTTACGCGGTACTCAAGCGCTGACCGCGCTTATCCTGCAAAGGTATTCGGTCGAGGGCGCTGAACTGCTGAGGCAGCCTGCGTTGCTCGATCGCTTCGAAAAGCAACTTAGTAAGATGGGCAGCAACACGAGCGTTTCCAAAATGCAGGAGGGGGTCAGGAAGATGCGAGTCCTGGTTGCAGGCTTGCACCAGCCGATTTCGGAGAAGTCGGTAAGAGACATCGCCGCCGTTTGCAACGAACTCCTCGGAACAATCGACGCCAGGGCTGCCACCCGCTAAAAGCGAACAGCATCTCCTTTCGCGTTACCACAAGAGTGGAAGGCGGTTTTTTGCACAGTCGCTTTTGCTCGAGCATGTGCACGATCGCGTGACATCGCATTGCACGATGATTATTCGCGAAACTTGCTCGCAGCACGTCGGACGGGGGCGTTGTGAGCTAGTTGTTTGCGCTCCTTGGCGGAAGCGCTTTCCAGTCCCGGCGTATCCCGCTTTCTTGGAATTAAGCGATTGTCGGCGACTTTAGGTTTACGTTTTTGTTTGGGCATATCTGAAGATCGATCTCGCAAAGCGATTAGACTTCCCGAAGGCTGGCCCAGCAACGCCAAAGAATTTGCCGGCGGCAATTAGAGCTACGTTTCGCAAGCCCGCGGAACAGCAAGTCATTAAGGCCTTGGTGGTGTCCGCCACAGTTGGAGGTATTTGAGCACCACAGGATGGCTCGCATACGCAACTTCGGGATCTCGCAATTACTTCGTGGAACTGGATTAGATGCATGCGCCGTCAGTCTCGCGTCGGAGCGTCGTTAGGCGATATGAGTTCCTCGGTGGATTGCTTTTGGGGGTGAGTAATCTCAGCGTCCAATAAGGCGATGCCATCGCCTGAAACCGCAATGTTGCCGGCCGAGTCAACGAGCCAGGTTGTGAGCGCGTCTTTGTTCGTAGGAATGACGTCTATCATAGCCGATTAGTTCCGTTTGGTGCAGGGGGAAGGGGCCGCACCCGCGCGGTCGATTGACTCTGCGATCGTTAGATTGTCACTACAGCCGTAAATGCGGATTACCTAATAATATCCCCACGAGGATCGGATGAAATGAAACCGAGTAGCCTTCGGATCCCTGCGTAAGTCGCACAGCTACTCCAATTACGTTAGCTGAACGAAACCGTGCCAGTATATCGCTGAACCGTGCGAGAATGGCGGATGCTCGCGAAGTACAAGATCGAATACGGCATCAAATTCCATGGCCACACAAAACAGCACGATCATCTGACCGATGATCCCGTCGCGTGTGAGCAATTTCTTTCCGAGCTGCTCGAGCGCGGTTTCACCATCAATGCCCTGAGCCATGAGGGCGTCGAGCTGCCGCGGCATCAAGCAGACAAGATGATCAAAACAGCCGCGGGCATGCTGGCGACAAGGCACATCTGTGCGGCGCTCGGCATCGACACGGTGGAGGCGCGCCACCGCTTTGGTTCCCCCGCCTAACGTTGCCGATGTGAGTTATGATCGCGACTGGCGAGGAGGGGACAAGGCGCGCAATACACGATAGTCTCGCTGGAGCTGCCGAGGCGAAGATGACGCCATGCGGGAAAAGGATCTCGAATTCAATTGGAAGCTGAAAATAACGTCAAAATCCAACTGACATGAAACCAAGCCCTGAACACGCTGAACATCGGCACGACCACCTGGAACTTTCCTGCGAACCGAGCGGCGTGACGACAGTTCTCGCAGGGAAATCGCCGGAAACAAAGGATGCGCCGGTTGAGCCGATGGCAAACCGCGTTTCACTGCACCCGTTTCTCGCTGGCTTGAATCCTCACCACCTGGCGCTCCTGACCAACTGTGCGATGGCGACGCATTTCAGGAAGGGGGAAATTGTCCTGAAAGAAGGCGAATTCGCGAATCGCTTTTATTTGATTGAAAGCGGAAGGTCATCCTCGAATCGGCGGCGGCCGAAGACGAGCCGGTGATTGTCGACACGATTGGAGCGGGAGTCTTGCTCGGGTGGTCGTGGATGTTTCCGCCGTACATCTGGCACTTCACCGCGAGGGTGGCTGAGCCAACCAACGCGATCTTTTTCTACGGTACGATTCTGAGGGAGTACTGCGAAAAGGATCATTCGTTAGGCTACAACCTTTTCAAACGCATGAGCGCGGTCATGATTAAACGGTTGCAGTGTGCTCGTGAAAAAACGCTTGCTGTTCGGGCCGGATCGGATTTCGGGAATTGATGCTTCTTGACGGTGCTCCCATACTTGCGATTCTGGAGCCTTCACATGAAGAACACAGGGGCGGATTCTGCCGCTCCAGCGCGGGCTGAAAGCTCGAATAAAGAGCTGATTAATACCTTGCGCCGATCGAAGCTTTTTCGGAGCTACGAGCGCGTATTCAGCGACGCAACCGGTCTCCCTTTGACGCTACGGCCCCTTGAATATTGGCAACTGGCGCATCACGGGAAAACAAACGAGAACGCATTTTGCGCATTGTTGGCTGAGCGGCCCGCAACGCTGGCGGTCTGCTTGCGAGCTCACGAGGAAATGATCCGGCACACGGGCGATCGCCCCCACACCGTGACGTGTCCGTTTGGCCTGACCGAGAGCGCGGTGCCTGTGAGACTGGGCGAACAGACGATCGGATTCCTGCGCATCGGCCAAGTGCTGCGCCGGTCGCCCGATCGGTCAGACATTACGAAAGTAACGCATGCGCTTTCGCAACGCGGAGTCGCGTTCACAAAGGAATTTCGAAAAGCTTGGGACAAGAATCCGCTGATCCCGCCCGAAAAATACAACGGCATCGTGCGACTCCTCACATTTTTTGGAGAGCAACTCTCCGGCCTCTGCAATCAAATCATGATGGAGGAGAAAAACTCCGAGCCGCCGCTGGTGCAGAAGGCACGCGACTACATCGAGAAACATAAGACCGAGGAGTTGTCATTAGCCGCCGTGGCCAGCGCCGCGGGCGCGAGCGTATTCCATTTCTGCAAAGTCTTTCACAAAAGCACCGGCCTGAAATTCACCGATTATGTTGCGAGCATTCGCGTGGAAGACGCGCGAACCCAGCTCCTCAACCCTAGCCGCCGGATCAGCGAAGTCGCTTACGACGTGGGGTTCCAATCGCTCACGCAGTTCAACTGCACATTTAAACGAGTCTTTGGCCAAGCGCCGAGCGACTTCCGAGCGGGCTTGTCTCCCCGGAAGCAGTCGGTGCGAATTCCTATCGCGCGACCTGCCGGCATCTCATCGACCAGTTAATGTGTTTGGAAGTATGCCGGCGGAATCGCGTGGAATAGAATCGTCGGCAGATTCCCATTCGCGGATCGACGGCAGCCCGTCGGCTGTGGTCGAGCTCCGCGACGTTCGACTGGCGTTTGGAGAAAAAACGGTGCTCGACGCAGTGTCATTCGCGGTCGAGCCGCAGGAACGGTTTGTCATCATCGGTCAAAGTGGTGGCGGTAAGACGACCATCTTGCGACTTATTCTCGGAATTCTCTCGCCGACCTCAGGGTCTGTCTTTTTCAAGCAGGGCGATGTCTCCGCGATGAGTGATGACGAACTCCAGCAGGCGCGGACGCATATCGGCATGGTTTACCAGGGTGCGGCGCTGCTCAGTTCCAGCAGCGTGCGCGAGAATCTTGCATTGCCTCTGCGGGAATTGACCGACAAAACTCCGGCGGAAATCGACCGGATCATAGACGAGAAACTCGAGTTCGTTGAGATGACCGAGGAGGGCGCTACGATGCCTTCCGAGCTGAGTGGCGGGATGCGCAAACGAGTCGGTATCGCCCGTGCGCTCGTAATGGAACCGGAACTAATTCTTTTCGATGAGCCCACTGCAGGCCTCGATCCGGTGATGAGTGCGGTCATTGACGAGCTGATCATTAGTTTGAGCGAGCGATCGAAGGTTACGTCGATCATCGTCACGCATCTGATGGACAGCGCATTTCGGGTAGCCACGCAAATGGCGATGCTGCACGAAGGGAAAATTATCGAAGAGGGAACACCGGCCCAAATGAAACAATCGAAGAATCCGGTCCTGGTTCAGTTCCTGAGCGGCAGCACCAATGGACCCATTTTAAAACGCAGCAAATACCACATGCTCTCGCCGGCTGACCCCGCTTGAGGCGAAGTGAGCCCTGCAAAAAATGAACTGCTTTTGACAACCAGCGCCGAGCGTGGCGGACGCCGTCGGCGCAACTTGGGGCATGAAAGCAACTGTCGAAGGGAGCGGAGTTGGCCGGCGCACTGACATTGTGCGCGCAAGACGAGGTTCCAAAAAAGTGCCGATGTCGCGAGATATCGGGATCAGGACAATTCTCGTTCCAATCGACTTCTCCGGCGCCTCACTCCAGGCAATCGAGTGGGCGAAGTTCATCGCGCAAGGCGGGCGCGGAAGCATTCACCTTGTCCACGCGCATGTTCTTCAATACCCGTTCGTGTTGCCGATCTCTCCTCCGATCGTTCTGTCCGACGCGGACATACAAGACCGGCTGCGGCGGGACTTAATCTCCGTGGCCAGGAATTACCGCATTGCCGAACCCGACGCTCATTGTCACATCAAAACCGGACCGGCTTTCGACCAAATCTGCAAGCTGGCGGATGAGATTTACGCAGATCTAATTGTCACGTCGACTCACGGCAACACAGGATGGAAGCGCGTCTTCCTCGGCAGCACCGCCGAGCGAGTCGTGCGACACGCCCCCTGTCCTGTATTGGTAGCGCGGCGATCGAAGACCGCCGCCGCGCGCAAACCGAGGCTCAAGAAAATTCTCGTTCCACTCGATTTCTCCAAGTGTTCGCTCAAAGGGCTGAGGTTTGCGGTGAAGCTTGCACAGAGCTTCAAGGCGAAGCTGGTGTTGCTCCATGCGGTTCACCTTGATTACCACGAGACTGCGGACGGCTACGCGATGTACGCAGAAAACGAAATGCTAGAGTACATGCGAGAAGCCGCGGACAAGCAGATGCGTGCGCTGATTCGCAGGACGGATTTCGGCGGTGTGGCATTTGAGACCGCGATCCGCGCTGGCTTTCCCGAGGAGGAAATCTGTCAATACGCCCAGAAGAACTCCGCGGATCTCATCGTTACGTCCACGCATGGGCAAACAGGGCTGCGGCATGTGCTGATCGGCAGCACCGCCGAGCACATCGTCCGCTACGCGAAAGGCCCGGTGCTGGTTGTGCCGAATCGCTTCCCCGAAACTAATGGCAGTTGAGAGCGTGAAAACGGGCCGCTTGCGGCTCCCGCATCGCTGCGGAGGGCATGGAAAAAGAAGCGGAACAGTTCGATGGTCAGGGTTGGCCCAACTGAGCCTTCCTCGCGACGTGTGGCAGGAAGCGACTGAACACTGTCGCGACGAGCGCACCGAGAAGTGCGGCGACCATGTCTTTCTGTGCATCCCAGATGTCGCCTTGGGTGCCGAGATAAGCGCTACCAAGATCAGGGTGAACCAGTTGGGCGATGATCGCTTCTACGATCTCAAAAAAGCTGCTCAGGCCGAAAATCACGATGAGCGCCAGCGCCGCCACCCATCGCTCCTTTGCGCCGGCTGAGCGCACCAACAGTTCACGCAGCGGGTAAAGGATGAGCAGGCCAAAGGCGAAATGAACCAGACGATCGAAATGATTCCGGCCGAGGTGCAGCACGTCAGCCAGCCAAAAACCGGCCGGCACTTTCGCGTAGGTGTAATGCGCACCAAACGCGTGCAGCACGAGGAAGAGAAAGAACAGGGTGTAGGAGAAGGTGGAAAATCGGAAACGGCGATAAGTGAGAGCAAGGAGAAGAAAGGTCGCGAAAACGAGCAGGTTCTCCAGCAACCAATCGCCGCGGTCCACCGGATTGATCGCCAGCGCGATCCAAAGGGCCAGATAACAAACCAGCAGGATAAGGAGGTAGCCCGTTCCCGAATGCACTTTGTCTTCGCTGCTCATTGCGCCGGCTTTCTCCTTCGCCTAACGAGTGCAGTCAGCGCCATCATAGCAACGGTCCCGAGAAGAGCGGCGAGCATATCATTTTGCGCATCCCACTCGTCGCCCTGTCCGCCAAGCCAGGCCACGCCTTGCCCCGGCGCGAAGAATTCCGCTGCCATCGCCTCCAGTATTTCGAAAAGCCCGCTGGCAGCAAGAATCATCGCCGCCGCCAGGAAATAGACCCAGCCAGACCGCGCGCCGCTGAAACGGAGAAGCAACTCCCGCAGGGGAAAGGCCAGGAAAAAGCCGAAGGCGAAATGTGCCAGGCGGTCGTAATGATTCCGGGCGAACCCAAAGTGGTCCTGCGCCCAGAACCCCAGCGGCATTTTTGCATACGAATAGTGCGCGCCGATGATGTGAAGGAGGACGAACGAGCCAAGGCAGAGGAACGAGGCTGAAGAAAGATTTAAGCGCCCCTGACTTAGCGCGAGGAGAGCGGCGAAAATGATGAGCAGAACATTTTCGAGAAGCCACGCCTGCCGATCTACTGGGTTAATCGCAGCGACAATCCAGACTGCCACGCAGATGGCCGCGATGATTCCGATGAATCTGTTTTGACTGGCTTGCAAAGTTTCTTAGCTGGTCGCGCATGTTTCATAAACCAAACGCGGTCTGTCAACAGCGGCGAGTGGGTAGCGGAACTACTGTCGGCGCGGCCCCGCTCGTTCAACGCCGCGGCGAAAAAGCTGCTCCGCATTCCCGGCTTCATTTCTAATCCGGGACCAGGACGGCTGCGCCGCTCAGCCTGCCGGAGCGCAATGCGTCGAGCGCCTCGGTCGCCTGTTCAAGAGGGAACGTTTTCGTTTCCACTCGAATCGGAACTTCCGAGGCTAAGGCGAGGAATTCATCGCCGTCGCGGCGCGTGAGATTCGCAACCGAACAGATCGTCCGCTCTTCCCACAAGTCGCGATACGGAAACGACGGTATGTCACTCATATGGATTCCACCGCAGACGACAATACCTCCTTTGTTCAGGGCACGAAGCGCGGCCGGCACGAGCGGTCCGATTGGCGCGAAGATAATGGCGGCATCGAGCTTACGCGGTGGCGTTTCATCGGATCCGCCCGCCCAGGTAGCGCCGAGTCGCAGCGCAAACTTCTGAGCGCTCTTGTCGTTAGGCCGGGTGAATGCGAAGACCTCGCGGCCTTGATGATGCGCAACCTGGGCAATGATGTGCGCCGCTGCGCCGAAGCCGTAAATCCCGAGCCGCTGCGCGTCGCCCGTCTTGCGAAGTGAGCGGTACCCGATGAGACCGGCGCAAAGCAGCGGTGCGGCGGCCGCGTCGCTATAGCTCTCCGGAAGTCGAAAGCAGAACCTCGCATCTGCCACAGCGAATTCCGCGTAGCCGCCGTCGATTGTATAACCGGTGAATCGCGCGCGGTCGCAGAGATTCTCGCGTTCCGAGCGGCAGTACTTGCATTGGCCGCAAGTCCAGCCGAGCCACGGAACGCCGACGCGCTCACCCACCCGAAACGTGTCCACACCTTCGCCGAGCTTTTCGACGCGACCGACGATTTCGTGCCCAGGAATGAGCGGCAACTTCGGGTCGGGCAATTCACCGTCGACGACGTGGAGATCCGTTCGGCAGACCGCGCAAGCCGCAACTCTTATTAGAACATCTCCAGCCGATATAGCCGGGACGGGAACGTCGCTCGCGACGAGCGGCTGTCTCGAAGCTTGAAGCACCATCGCTCTCACACAGAGGTCGCTACATCGAAAGACACATTCACGCCAGCTCGGGCGGCCATTCGTTATGCAAAACGCAATATCTGCGCAGCAGCCGCTGAATGAAGCGCGAGAACAAAAACTTGGCGCGAACCCACAGATCCGATAGGCACAGAAGGAATGACGAAATTAACGAAGTTTTTGTTCGCGGTGGCCGTCTCCGGCTGCGCCTATGTTTAAAGCTGGAGGCTCAAGATCCGATCGGTCACGATAGAAGTGAGAAATACTGACAGCGCCAGCCGCGCACCGCAACCGGAATTCATGCGCCTTACAAAAGAACGAACAGCCACGAGAGCCTTTCAGTTCACTGGTCGCGTCCGCAGCTTCCGTCACGCGATTGCAGGGTTTCTGCGGATGATCCACTGCCAGCATAATGCGTGGATTCATGCAGCCGCCACTCTCATTGTGCTCGCTGCCGGCTTTTTGCTTCGAGTTTCGGCGGCTGATTGGTGCTGGATCATCCTCGCTATTTCCATTGTCTGGACAGCCGAGGCGTTGAACACCGCGTTCGAGTTTCTCGCCGATGCGGCATCCCCTGAGTTTCACCCGCTCGTCCGCGACGCGAAAAATGTCGCCGCAGGAGCGGTTCTCATCACAGCCATAGCTGCTGCGGTCATTGGCGCGATTGTCTTTTGGCCCCACGTACAGAGGCTGTTCTATTAACGCGCGAAAGGTCTAACCAAAGCAAGGTAAAGGTGTCGGCGGGAAGCTCTGCACGCTTTCTGGGATATTGGTTTTGTTTCTCCACGACAGGGCATTTCTTGGCCGTGGGGCATTCGTGAGGCAGCGCGGCCTGAACCACCTATTGAAGTCGAGCGAGGGCCACGAGGCTCCTCGCAAATTCGCAATCACCTTCGATGCCGGCGCGGATGCCCGATTGCTTTGACGATCTAATCACCGCGCTCCAAAGCGCACACGTCCCAGAGTACTTTCTTTGTCACCGGAATCAGCACCGCGAACACATCGCCAGCTATCATCGCCAATCTTCAAGGGCCACGGTTTCCGTTTAGTTATCCGTTTCCAAGCTGTTGGAACCTCCCTCAAAAACGCAGTGAAGTCACATCGAACACTCCGACAAGAAATGCATGGCAAATCACAATTGAGGCAGAGTAGTCAGCCGCCCGATCGACGAGATTCACCGCATTGAAAGTCCACACCACCGGAGTAATCATATGAATTCACGTCTCGTTCTTTTGCTCACGCGTGACCGCAACTTCGAACGGCTGTTGGCCGAAGCGCTCCTGAACAACGGCGCTGCTGTGTTGATCGCCAGAAACGTGGGTGACGCGCTCCAAATTGTCTGCGCGCGCGGCCGCGAATTCGACTTCGCGGTGATCGATTTCGATGACGGCTGCCACGGCATGACGCTGCTAAGCGCGATCAATACGTGCCGCCCGGAACTTCCAATCATCGTCGTAACGTCGAGCGATGCCTACCACGCGGCCGCATTGGCCTACGCCAACGGTGCCGCGGCTTGCCTGGCCAAGCCAATTAGCGCGGCCGAGTTAGGGATCGTCATCCGGGAACTTGGCGAACCGAAACTTGAACTCGAGGCGGCCTAACGAGTGGTACAGGTTTCATGAATATCCTACTGATCTGGCTTGTCTTCATGCTGTTGTTTCTTGCGCTCAGGTCCATGCTCGGCGCGAAAAGCAGAAGTGCGGCACGTTCCAAGGATGAAACTTCGGAGACGCCACTCATCGGCGCTGAGACGCTCGCGAACTTCCAGCAACGCGTCATGCCGGTCCTGGCGGTAGCAGGACATCAAACGCGAGCCGGCGGAGTGCTTTTTGAGGGAAAGTTACGAACAGATCCGCAAAATGCGCTGTCGCAGCTCACTCGCGCTTTCGCGGCAGATAAGTTTACTCCAATTCTTGAGGAAGGCGACAGCGCCGGTCAGGTGAAGATCGCGCTCGTCCCGGGAATTGACGAACTTGCCCAGCCCTCGGCGACAGCCGAGCGGCCAAAGTGGGGAGTGCCTTGGTTGCTCTTTGTGCTCACGCTCATAACGACAACGTGGGCTGGCGCATTGCACGCTGGAGTCGATCTCATTAAGGAGCCGGGGAGATTCGCGGTCGGCTTGCCGTATAGCCTTGGATTAATGCTGATCCTGGGTGCGCACGAACTAGGTCATTACTTCGCCGCCAAAAGACATCGCATTCGGGTAAGTCCGCCTTACTTCATCCCGGTGCCGTTCGCGCTCGGAACCTTTGGCGCATTCATCAAACTCAAATCACTTGCGCCCGATCGGCGCGCCACTTTTGATGTAGCGGTGGCTGGACCATTGGCCGGTTTGGTCTTTGCCCTTCCCGCGCTTCTTATTGGACTTCATTACTCGCGCGTCGTCGTCGGCCCTCCGTCAGGCGATCTGTTGCACACCGGAGTTCAAGTCGGATCATCATTTCTATTAGCCATCTTCGCAAAAATTGCTTTAGGCGCAGACACGATACCGGGACAGCAGCTCATGTTGCATCCTCTCGCCTTTGCGGGCTGGCTTGGTTTATTTGTTACGGCTCTCAATCTCTTGCCGATCGGTCAGCTCGACGGCGGGCATATGGCACACGCGCTCTTCGGTGCAAGGCGTGGACACGCGATCAGCGTCGGCGCTCTCATCACGCTGTTTGCGTTGGCGCTGTTCGTGTGGCCGGGACTGATAATGTGGGCGTTGATTGTCTGGTTCATCGCCGGCACCCGAGACGCTCCCGCGCTGAATGACCTGACTCCGCTTAATCCCGGACGCCGAGCGCTCGGCTGGTTCGCATTCCTGCTCCTGGCGGCGATCATGATTCCCGTGCCGCACGCGCTTTACCCCTCGTTCGGAATTCACTGTCCGTATTTGTAGGGCGGCGCGCGAGGCAAGCGATTAAGACTTTGCTCGCGCGGCAATGATCTTGCAGGGGCGATCTCTGACCTACCGGGAGCGGAGCTGCGCCCGTGATTTCGCGCGCAAGAAACGAACTGTTTTTGACAAGCCATGCCGAGCGAGGCGCGACATGTTGCTTGAAGCTGTGACCATGAAAAAGGCCAGTCTTAGAAACATTCTTGTCCCAGTCGATTTCTCCGCGATGTCGGCTTCCGCCATCGAAACCGCGCAGCGTCTGGGCAAGCCGTTTGGCGCCGCGATCCATCTTGTGCACGTGCATGAGTATTACTATCCCGCCAGTTCTATGGCGTGGGGAGCACCGGTGCCAATGTCGTTCGTCCCATTTCGCGAGGACGCCGCGCAGAGAATTGCCGATGAGCTTACGGCATTGGCAAGAAAGCACGGAATATCCGCGGCGAATTGCCACATCCAGAATGACACTCCGATCTTCAACGAAATCTGTAAGGTCGCGCAAAGGATCGATGCGGATTTAATCGTCATGCCTACCCACGGCTACACCGGCGTGACTCATCTTTTTGAAGGAAGCACCGCGGAACGAATTGTTCAGCATTCACCGTGTCCGGTTTATATCGCAAAACGGAATACGCGATCACGCAAAGACGCATCCGCGTCGAAAACAAGTTTCCGGATCAACAAAATTCTTGTGCCAGTTGATTTCTCTGATTGTTCTTTGGAAGGGCTGAAATACGCGATCCGATTTGCGGACAAGTTTGGAGCGAAGATTCTTTTGCTGAGCGCCGTTGACCTCCGCTACGCCTACACGGCAGATGGTGACGTGATGTACGATCTTTCTGCGCTACAAGATATCGCAGGCAAGGATGCAGAACACCAAATGCGCGACTTCGTCCGACGGACGCAATTCGGCGGCGTGAAGTTTGAAACAACCGTCGAAATCGCTTCGCCCGTGGGCGGGATCTGCTTGTTTGCTGAAAAGCAGGATGTCGATCTGATCATCATGTCGACACATGGGCGCACTGGTTTTAAGCATGTTTTTATAGGCAGCACCGCGGAACAAGTAGTGCGCCGAACGAAGCATCCAGTGCTGGTTGTGCCGTCTCACCCGGAACTAAGATCAAAGCACTTAACGAAAGGAACTGAGCTCGCACCAAAGACAAGGCGCAAGATCGTTTGCGCTACGATTCTAAAACCACGCACTCCGACGAGCGAAAAATTTGTAAAACGAAATCTCAAGCCTAGCGCGCATCCCTTTCCGGAGCGGCGTAAAACGAACAAATTCCGCGAATCGCATTTGGTCTGATCGTGGTTCAGCCCGTCTTCTTCGGGCAGAAAATCGCAGCTTATCTCAAGGGCTGGAAAGAGCCGAAGCAACGCAAACCGCTGCGCTTGCTTGCACGCGCAGGCTAATCGTTCTCGCCGCGATTCCGCTAGATCAGGTTCGACGAGGAGAAAGCAGAAGGCAAAAAACGCCCGGTCTTTCGCAAAGGGCGCTAAGAAAGCCTCCCGGATTTCGCGCATCCTTTGATCATGGAAGCGATCATTGAGGAAGGCGAGCCACCGGTGCTTTACAAAGAGCCCTCCGTTTCGCGAAATACCCAAGCCACGACATCGCCTACGGCATTGTTTGTCTCGCGTCCGAAGAATCAAAAGTTGTCACCGCCAGCGAACCGGTTATCGACGGTGGTTACACCGCGCAGTGAACATCAAACCAATTAGAAATTATGAACTTGCATCCACCGGAAGTTTTCGAAACGACCCTGCAAAAAACCAACATCTGGCTGAAGGAGATCAGCGATCTGTTGCACTGGGACGATCACCAAAAGGCTTATCACGGTTTGCGCGCCGTCTTGCACGCGTTGCGCGACCGTTTGCCCGTGCCGGAAGCTGCGCATCTCGGCGCGCAGCTGCCGATGCTCGTGCGCGGATTTTATTATGAAAACTGGAAGCCGGCCTCCACGCCCGTAAAGGTCAAGACCGCGCAGGAATTTTACGACGTGGTGAAAGAGAACTTTACCGCCGATCACAACGTCAATCCCATGCGCCTGACCCAAGCCGTGATGAAGGTACTCTCAGCCAATCTTTCACCCGGCGAACCGGAAAAATTGCGGGGCATTTTCCCTCCGCATCTGCGCGAAATCTGGGCCGACGACGAACGAACGGTCGACCTCTCTGATTACGTATGACACCGAGCTCTCTCATCATCGTGGCAGACCGTGGCAGCTTGCGCGCGTATCGCGTGGATGAAACGCCTGCGCGCGGACCAAGTCTGACACTCGTGCATGGGTTCGATATCACGAACGTCGCTAACGGATTCGGCGGGCGTCACACGAGCCCCATGACTGACTGGCCGGAATTCGAATCTGAAACGAACCGCCGGATCCTCAAGCAACTGGCCGAACAGATTGCGAAAATTGTTAAGAGTGACGCGGTGGAGGGATGGTCGTTCGCCGCGCCTCAATCCATTTATGCGGCGATTGTCGATCTTTTGCCGATCGAAATCCGGGAACGGATCGTTGAGCATGTAAAATCCGATCTCGTCAAAACCGAGCCGGCTAAGTTGCCGGAACATTTTCGATCGCTTCAATCCATCTGATTTTCGAGTGACACCTCACTGCTAGAAACCGGCGAACATTAACTGGAGCAAAACCCTTATGCCAAAATGCGAACATTGCGGAAACGAGTACGACAAGACTTTCGAGATCAGACGCGACGGCAGAACGCATATTTTCGACAGCTTCGAATGTGCTATCCATGTGATGGCGCCGGAATGCGATCGTTGCGGAGGCAAAATCATCGGTCACGGTGTCGAGACTGGCGGCAGGATGTTTTGTTGCGCACACTGCGCCCGTGAAGGTGGCGAAAGCGCACTGCGCGACCGCGGCTAACTTGGAATTGGAGGCCGCGCCAAATTCCGGAGACGCTGGCTCGCTCGGCTTCATTGCTTGATAACTCAGCAGACCAATCGGCTAATCGAGCGCGGCTCTTCGTCGCTAAGTGACCTCAAGCTTGGGCGAACGTTACAGTCGCTGGCAGACTCGCTCGCGGAGCATGGGGAGAAGACAGCGTTACTCGCTCTGACGAAGAAGGAGCATCAGCATTGGTCTTACCGGAAACTTGCTGGATGCGCGCGTTCTTTTGCCAATGGACTGGCGAACGCGGGTTTCAAGCGCGGCGATGCCGTCGCGCTTTTCGCAGAGAACCGCCCGGAATCGATCGCGGCTGTCCTGGGAGTGATCCGCGCGGGCGCTGTCGCTGTGCCGCTCGATATCCAGCTTGGCGACCAGGATCTCTCACACGTTCTCAGCGACAGCGATGCGCGCGCGGTCATCACGACTCAACAACGGGCGGCACGTTTCGAGAAACTCGATCCGCAACAAAAGGCAAGATTGATCCTGCTCGATGCCGCCGCCGACGATGAGCGGAGTTGGGACCGATTCTTCGACCAGGCGGAAACAGAACTGCCGTCGGTAAGAGCGAGTGACACCGCCGTGCTGTTTTATACATCGGGGACGACCGGTCCGCCCAAAGGCGTGCCGCTGAGTCACGGTAACATTGCGTCGCAGCTCGGAGTTGTGGGCGATTTGCAAATCCTCAACGAAGAAGACCGCGTGCTGCTGCCTCTTCCGTTGCACCATGTTTATCCATTTGTCATCGGCATGCTGGTCCCGCTGTTTCTCGGCCTTCCAATCATTCTGCCGTTTTCGCTGACTGGTCAGCAGTTGCTGCGTGCATTACGCGAAGGTGAGGTGACCGCAATCATCGGTGTGCCGCGTCTCTATAGCGCGCTTTACTCCGGAATCATTGCCAAAGTCGAAACAGCCGGATGGTTGGCTCGGCGGTTGTTCAACACCTTCTTCGCCGCGAGCACTTTTCTGCGAAGATGGGCGGGCCTGCGCGTTGGCAAGAAACTTTTTCGCTCGTTGCACAAACGCTTTGGTGAAAACCTTCGGCTGCTAGCGTCCGGCGGTTCGGCGCTCGATCCAGAGTTAGCCGCAAGACTTGAAGGGCTCGGCTGGGAAGTCGTGATCGGCTACGGCCTGACTGAGACGTCGCCACTTCTCAGCCTAACCCGGCCTAACGAGCCGCGACGCGGCAGCGTGGGCAAACCATTCCCTGGCGTAGAGATTCGAATCGATCGCAACGCGCTCGAAAAACAACAGCTGGCGGATGACCGCGGTAGCGGAGAAATTCTGTCGCGCGGACCGAATGTTTTCGCCGGTTATCGCAATCTTCCCGAAGAAACGGCGAAAGCATTTACCCGAGACGGCTGGTTTCGGACGGGCGATATCGGTTGCTTCGGTGACGACAATTTGCTTCACCTGCTCGGCCGAATCTCGACTCTTATTAAGACCGAGAGTGGCGAAAAGGTTCAGACCGAGGATGTGGAGGCCGCTTACTCCCTGGGACGCAGCATTCGCGAAATCGGCGTGCTGGAAAAAAACGGGAAGCTCGTGGCCCTGGTTGTACCCAAACGGACTGATCGCGGAAGCGATCCGGAAAGTGCCGTGCGAACTGCGATCGAGGCCGCGTCCAAACGCTTACCGAGTTACGAGCGGATTTTTGATTATGCCATTACGGCTGACGCATTACCGCGCACCCGCCTCGGAAAGATTCAGCGTCATCTTCTGGTTGAGCGATTCGAGAAGGCAAAAAAAGGCGGCGAGAAAGTCGCGGAGCCGAGCCCGATGGCTCCAGAAGAAATGTCCGGCGAAGACCGTGCCCTGCTAGAGGATGCGGCGGCACAATCTGCCTGGGAATTACTGGCGCGCCGGTATCCTGGAAAGCGGTTGACTTTCGACACAAGCCCGCAGTTCGATCTCGGGGTCGATTCGCTGGAGTGGTTGAATCTTACCCTCGAAATCGCAGAGAGCGGCGGAGTGGAACTGACCGAAGAAGCGATCGCGCGCATTGAGACGGTGCGCGATCTCCTGCGCGAAGTGACAGAGGGCAGCGAGGGCGAAGGGATCGATCCGCTGGAGCAGCCCTACGAAATTCTCGATGACGAACAGAAACGCTGGCTTGAGCCGCTCGGCCCAATTGCCGCCGGCGTCGCACGTTTTCTATTTGCGTTCAATCGGTTGCTCATGCGTCTGCTCTTCCGGGTGCGCGCAGAGGGACTGGAGAATTTACCGGAAGACAAGCCGTGGGTCCTGAGCCCGAACCATTGCAGCTACCTGGATCCATTTGCGATTGCCGCAGTGCTCAACTGGAATCAGCTGCGCCAAACCTACTGGGCTGGTTGGACCGGTATTGTGACGACGAATGCGATCATGCGTTTATTGAGTCGGCTGGGAAAGATTTTGCCGGTTGAGCCCACGCGTGCTGCTCGCACCGGTCTTGCCCTCGGTGCCATCGTTCTGAAAAACGAAAAGAACCTCGTCTGGTTCCCCGAGGGCGAACGCTCTGCCACGGGCGAATTGCAAGCATTCAAGCCGGGTATCGGGATGTTACTCGAGCGCTTTCCCACTTCGGCGATTCCTGTGTTTATTCAGGGGACACGTGAAGCGTTGCCGCTTGGAAAGCGCCTTCCCCGGCTGCATTCGCTTCGCGTCGTCATTGGCAAACCGCGCCAGGCGCAAGAACTGCAACGCGAGGGCCGCGGACAGAAACCGCACGAGCAGATTGCTAATGCTCTCCGGGAGAAAGTTGCGGAGATCGCGCGCGCGACTGGATCAGCTTGAAAGCAATGCATCTCCCCGAAGTTCGCCGAGAAGGTCTACGATCTTGTCTCCCCGAGAACGACTATTGTCGTGACAGACGCTCCGGCACTGCGCGCGTCGCCCTCCGCTCACGCCGCCTTCCTAATGGAAGCGGCAGACCAATAAGAAACAGGACACTCACGGTGTCTTTGCCATCGCTGCCAGGAGTGGTTTAACCGACTTGTTGC
>JBKJPM010000051.1:0-11324 GCA_046595175.1 Gemmatimonadaceae bacterium | reverse complement strand
TCCGCAAATAATCTCGAAACTGTACCGATGGGTCTCGTCTATATGCAGATCACCCGGGGGTGCGCACCACGCACCCACGCATTCCCGGTTGGAAAGGTTACTCCGACCATCTACATGTACGCTGCCCCAGTGAACCCGAAGTGGGATCACACCACTGGCGCCGCCGCAATCACACTTTCAGACACTCGCTGGAGCCGCTGCGATATTAAGACAGTCTCATTGCTCGCCAACTGCATGGCCAACCAGGCCGCACACGACGCCGGAGCCTTAGAAGCGATTTTCATCCGCGATGGGATGGCCCTCGAAGGAACGCACACAAGTATGTTCGCAGTGGTTGACGGTGAGGTTCGCACGGCGCCAAAAACGAACTACATACTCCCGAGCATTACCCGCGAGCTGGTCCTTGAGATCTGCGCTGAGTCCGGAATACCGGCGAGGGAAACACACATTCCCGAAGCAGTTTTGCGATCCGCCGCCGAAATATTCCTTGCAGGAACGACAACTGAAGTGCTCGGCATCGTAACACTGGATGGGAAGAGCGTTGGGAACGGAAAGCCCGGGCCCGTCACGCAGAGACTTCGCCGGCTCTATTCAGAGCGCCGCCTCGGGAGTGTTTGATGATCGCTGAAATGGATTTTGGCATGGTGTCCGACAAGCTCGCCAATCCCGGACTGGCCATTCCGGTGATGTTCATTGCAGGCGTGCTGACAAGCCTCACACCCTGCGTTTATCCCATGATCCCGATAACCGCCGGGATTATTGGCGGGCAAAACATCGGTACTGGAAGCCGCAAGCGCGCGACGATCCTGACGCTTTCGTATGTGTTTGGCCTCGCACTTGTGTATGCCACACTTGGCCTCATTGCCGGCCTGACCGGTTCACTTTTTGGCAGCATCAGCACAAATCCGTGGCTGTACCTCGGCATGGCGAACATCCTCATGGTTGCTGCGCTTGCAATGCTGGATGTAATTCCCGTGCGCGTACCAGCGCGATTTCTGCGTCCTACGGCAGGCACTGGCGGTCGCGCTGCAACGGCATTTGGAATGGGTGCCGCCTCGGGGCTCGTCGCTGCCCCCTGTTCCGCACCAGTCATGGCTGGGGTCCTCACCTGGGTCGGAACTACACGCAATGCCGGACTTGGATTCGTATACCTCTTCGTCTTTTCGCTCGGTATGACGGCTCTCCTAGTGGTTGTCGGAATTTTTTCCGGATCGCTCACCGCGCTTCCCAAGTCAGGGAAATGGATGCTTTGGGTCAAGCGTGCTTTTGCGCTGATCTTATTTGGGGTGGCGGAGTATTACCTGATTCAAACCGGACAGCTCCTACTATGAAAAAACTTATTCTCGCTCTTCTGATTACTGCGGTCGCTTCTCCCGTCACCAGTAACGCGCAGGATCTCGGGATTCAGGTGGGCAAGCGCGCTCCGGCGGCCGTCGTCAAAGACCTGAACGGCAAACCTGTCGATCTTGGCGCTTACATCGGAAGGACGCCGATGCTCATCGAATTCTGGGCGACTTGGTGTGGCAACTGCCAGCATCTCGAGCCGTCTTTAATTGCCGCCCAGAAAAAGTATGGAAGCAAGGTTCGATTTATCGGAGTGGCAGTATCGGTGAATCAGTCACCTGGGCGGGTAAAACTCTACGCCGCTAAACATGGCTTAAAGCACCAGATCGTTTTCGACGATACCGGCGACGCAACAGATAAATACGATGTACCCGCAACCTCCTACATCGTGGTGATAAACAAAAAGGGCAACGTCGTATATACCGGTCTCGGCGGAGACCAGAACATCGAAGCTGCCCTTAAAAAAGCACTGTAGCTTCCGTTGTTTCTACTTTGCTGAATCCTTTGCTGGCGGAGCGAGCCGATCGACAGCATCAGCAAGATCGGTATAAGACTGCTGCACCAGAGTCCGGAACGGTTTCGCTGTATAGGTGATCCGTCCTTCCGGGCCAATCACGAATAGAGAACGGTTGTCCTGCTTCCGCGCGGTGTCGGCGGCTGCGTACAAGATCCCGACCCTCCCGGCCACATCACTCGCGAAGACAATCGGGAAACCGTTGTCGCGAGCCCACGAAGCCTGCGTCGAATCAGCGTCGACGCTGATTCCAATCACCACAACTTTGCGGCCATTGTTAAAGAGCGTGGCGTACTGATCACGGTACGCCTCCATTTGAACCGTTCAGCCTTTTGTCCGCGCCTGATAGAAAAACGCGAGAACCACCGTCGAACCACGGAAATCCGAGAGTTTTATCGGATTCTTGAGGAGACCATACCTTGTCGCCCCGGGTAGCGTAAAGTCAGGAGCCATGTCCCCAACAGCCGGTGCAGCCGCTCGCAGCACCTGCTGGGAGTGGGCTGCGGCCGGTAGAACTCCCAGACCTGCAAACAGAGCCATCGCGAAAGTCTTTCTCATTCCTTTTCCTTGAAATTGTCGCCTGGCGAAACCTAACCCGATCCCGCCCGTACGTGCTCATCAATAGGATGCAGCCCGATTCTGGCCCCGGCCGGTGATTCCATGCTCCGTTCAAACCCAAATGACCAATCAACTGTCACATCCGACGGAATACCAGATACCTCCGGAGGATAAATGCGGTTCATTCTGAAGGCTGCCGTAATCGCTGCGGCAATAGTCCCGGCTGCGGCTAACGCCCAGTGGAGAGATAACGGCTTCACGGCACCACGAAATGCGACAGTGAGTTCCACCGGCGTGAGGCGCGTTGAAATCGAGGCATCTGCCGGCTTCCTTAAAGTCAAAGGCGGAACGTCCAGCACCGAAGTAAAAATTACAGGCGTGGCCCGCGCCTCACGGCAGAATCTGCTGCCTGAAATCAAGCTCATCGCAGAACGACGCGGAGACGCCGTTTATATCAAGGCAGATATCGATGAACGGAACAATGATTGGAGTGACAACTCGTACCGGGCGCTCGACCTGACCATCGAGGTTCCGACACTGCTTCCGCTCGAGATCAAGGATGGCAGTGGCGAAATAGAGATCAGGGGAACTGCGGGAGTGCGACTGACCGACGGCTCTGGTTCGATAGCCATGCAGGACATTAGCGGTGCGGTCGCGATCGAAGACGGGTCAGGCGAAATACAGCTCCGCAACATCCGCGGCAATGTCGAGATCAATGATGGATCCGGGGAAATTGTCGTACGCGGTGTGACCGGAAATTTGGTCATTGATGACGACGGGTCCGGTTCCATAGAGGCTTACGATGTGAGTGGCTCATTCACGGTCCGCAATGACGGATCCGGCGGAATCAAGGCCGGTGGTGTCGGTGGAGACCTCGACGTTCGCAGCGAGGGTAGCGGCGGCATAGAATATTACAACGTGAAGGGCAGTGTAAGAATTCCTGACGCCGACCGCCGTTATCGCCGTCGCAACCACGAATAAAATCATGATTCCGTTCCTCCGTCCCGTTAAATGGCTTGGAATCACCGCAGCCATTCTCTTCGCGGGAGCATCCTGCGGATCAGTGCGAATGAGTTCGCCAAAAAGTGCAACGGTTGGAACCGCCGGAGTAAAGCTGATTCGGATAATCTCCGAATACGGCGTTCTCAAGCTCGACGGGCGCGCCGGGGATTCGGCCGCACGGGTGAACGCCGTTGCAATAGGGTCGGGTCGCCGAGTGCTTTCTGGCATCCGGCTTATCGCGACACGAGTAGGGGATGTCGTAACGATACGTCCGCAGATGCCGCATAGAACTTTGTTCAGCTGGGGCCGGAATTTCTTCGCTGGAATGGATATGTCGATTACCGTGCCTCCCGGAATTCCCATCGAAATCACTGATGGAAGCGGCGACATAGTCGCGCGCGGCGTAGGACCGCTGAAAATTTCTGACGGCTCCGGCCTCATCTTCGTCCGGGGCACATCGGGGACTCTCGAGATCGCCGACGGCTCCGGCGATATCGATGTAGATGGTGTGGATGGAGACGTGAAAATCACCGATGGATCTGGCGGAATTTCTGTCGCGAACGTAACAGGTGACCTAAATGTTCCGGAGGACGGCTCCGGTGCATTGAGCGCCCAGCGCATCGGTGGAAGCGTCCGCGTGAGTGACAAGGGAAGCGGTACCCTCAATGTTGCACACGTCGGATCAGATTTGGTGGTTGGAGAAAAGGGCAGCGGACTCATACGTTATGAAGACGTTCGCGGCAAAGTCGCGGTACCGCAGCGCCGATAACCAAACCCCCCACGCGAAGGATTCCGAATGTCGACGTCCATATTATCAGCCAATCCAGCAAACTCCCGTTCGGAAGCAGGAACCAAACTCGATAGCATAGCTGTCACTCTCTATGCTGTTCTCGGATCGTCGCTCGCGATCGTCGTAGGACTTATCTGGGATATCTCCTGGCACCGCACAATTGGTCGCGACACCTTCTGGACTCCCGCGCACGTACTCGAACAAGCCGCGGCGATCGTCACGGGCTTGACATGCGGATGGCTAGTTCTCAAGACGACATTCGCGGGAACGCCTGAAGAAAAAGCCCGCAGTGTCCGCTTCTGGGGATTCCGTGGCCCCCTGGGTGCGTGGGTCTGCATCTGGGGCACGCTGATGATGATCACGTCCGCGCCTTTCGACAACTGGTGGCACAACGCCTATGGGCTCGATGTCAAGATCCTCAGCCCGCCGCACATGATTCTGGGGATCGGGATGATCGGGATTCAGCTCGGCGCACTGCTCATGATCCTCGCAGTGCAGAACCGCTCCTCGAAGGAAGACGCAAAGAAGTATTCCCTACTGTTCGCGGTCTCCGCGGGGATCCTCCTCTGCATGGAAGCAGTCTTTACCCTCGAGTACGCCTCGATGGGGAATGAAATGCATTCTGTGATTTTCTATCGTGTCGCAGCCATTGCGTTCCCGGTTGCGCTGGTTGGCCTCGCCCGGACCAATACCAGATGGACGGCTACCTGGGCCGCCGTTGTCTACATGATGCTCAACATACTCATGGGCTGGGTGCTTCAACTCTTTCCCGCGACACCGATGCTTGCACCGATTTACAACCCGGTCACGCACATGGTCCCGCCGCCCTTTCCGTTGCTGCTCGTTTTCCCCGCCCTTGCGATTGATATGCTGACGCAGCGCTATCGCAACATGAACGGGTGGCTGGCTTCACTGCTTTTTGGAGGCGTATTTGTCGTCGTAATGCTGGTCGTCCACTGGCCGTGGGGAAATTTCATGATTTCCCCTTGGGCGCGAAACTTTGTCTTCATGGCGGATCAGTGGTCATACACAGAACGACTGGGTGCATTCCGGTACCGTTTCTGGAATCTTGCACCGAGCTCTCTTGCTTTTGCAAAAGGGCTGCTGCTCACGCTCGTGTACGCAACTGTCTCCGCGCGGCTGGGAATCTGGGTTGGAAACGGACTCGCGCGGGTCAGGCGTTAGGGATCATGAAAAATCTTTTTGCCGGCCCGGCACTTGTTACTGCGTTCGTGCTGGTTTGCTCGGCGCACATCGGCAGTCCCGACGCATGGTACGCGGGACGTGCCGGCGACTATGCAATTCAGGTTCAGGTAAAGGCGCCTACAGTCGTTCCAGGCATCGCAAAAATTTCGGTTGTGGTTCAGGGAGAAGGTGTCCGCCAGGTCACGGCCAGCGTCAACAAGTTCGATGCGACAGCAGCTGCTCCACCGCCTGACGTTGCCATACGGGACGAGCGGAATCCCGGGCTTTACACTACTGATCTCTGGGTAATGTCCGGAGGGTCAAACGCTGTCACAGTGACAGTGAGCGGCGACAAAGGAACAGCAACAACGGTCATACCGGTGGTGGTCGTCCCGACAAAAGTTCTGCAGATGGACCAGCCCATGGGTTATGCACTCGTTGCAGTGGGACTGTTTCTCCTTTTTGGCGCAATTACCATAATTGCGTCCGCAGCCCGTGAAAGTGTTCTCGAACCGGGTGTTGAACCCGACGCAAAACGCCTCAGGGTTTCCAGAATCGCGACAGGCGTTGCGACGGTTTTGATCGCCGGGATTCTTTTCGGTGGCTGGACCTGGTGGAATAGCGAAGAATCTGCCTACAAGCGCCGCTTGTTCAAGCCGATGCGCGCGATGGCCAAGGCCGATGCTTCGCCTGGCGGATTGAAAATCGAGATGGTGGTTTCTGAATCTTCCTGGATAAAACGGCGTGATTCCCTCTGGCTGTTGAAGAATGGGCGGTCCACGTATACACCATTGATTCCCGATCACGGGAAGTTGATGCACCTCTTCGTGATTGGCGGTCCGGACAACTCTGCGTTTGTGCATCTGCATCCGGTCACCATTGATTCAATCACATTCACCTCTGCGCTTCCAGCCTTGCCACCCGGCAAGTACAAAGCATTCGGTGACATCGTACACGAGAGTGGATTCAGTCAGACAATTTCGTCTTCTTTTGTAATGCAGTCGGGAGCCACTGTCGCGACCAATCCTACAGATCCGGACGACGCATGGCTGCTTCGTGGGCCAATACCAGGAACCAAGCTGGTCACTCTGGACGACGGTTCTATCCTTAAGTGGGAAACCGCGTCCGTCGATCGCACCGCAGGCAGCGAAGCTGGTTTGAAGTTTTCAGTCAAAACCCGGGATGGGGCCGCCGCCGTACTGGAGCCTTATATGGGAATGGCGGGCCATGCGGTCATTATGCGAGACGACGCAGGGGTGTTTGTTCACTTGCATCCCAGCGGAACAATTTCCATGGCGTCACAGATGGCGCTCGAGATGCGGCAACCCGGCGACAGTGTTTCCGGGACTCTGAGCCGACGAATGGCTCACACGACCATGCCAGCGGCTGCGCCAACATCGTTCTCGGGAGATTCGATTTCCTTTCCTTATGCCTTCCCACAGCCTGGTTACTACACAGTCTGGGTTCAGGTGAAACACGGCGGCAAAATACAAACGGGTGCGTTCCGGGTAATGGTAAAATCCTGACACGCTTTTCCAGCTGGATGAGCGCGTTTGTTGCAAATGGAAGCCGCGTGCGCATACCAGTTTCCATTTTTGCTTTCCTGACAGTTTTCTCCACCGCGTGTAAGCGCGAAGTAGGCTCTTACAATTTCGACGATGCAAGTGCGGAGGCCCAGCAGGCCATCGCATCCAACGTAGAGTTCACACTCACGGAAGACATATTCCAGAAATGGGAGAAGGCCCAGGCCAGCCTGGAACACCTTCCCTCTGGAGAGTTGGACGGTGTGCCGGACCCCGGCGGAAATGACCCTGTGCTGCGTGGGACTCGCAGGCTCGAGGCCAGCCCGCGCGCGCGTCAGGCGATTGAGTCAGCCGGGCTTTCAGTCAAGAATTTTGTACTCGCGACAGTTGCTCTCGCACAAGCCGTGAAGGCGTCCCGCGGAGGCGTTCCTCCCACTGTCGGTGCGATTGCATCCAATGTACGCTTTGTAATGGCCCACGCATCCCGAATTAGCGGCCGGGGAGCTGCAAACATCTGGGTTCCGCCATCCGAGCTCTCGGCGGAAGAAATGGCCGCGCAGGAGGCAATCCAGATGGATTCCGCCGCCAGTGAAAACAGTGCGACGGGAGAACAAGAAACCCAGCCCAAATTTCTACCGCAACCATCCCGCGATTCCACATCGGGAAGCAGCGAACCACAGAAAACAGATTCTCTGACAATTCACTTGCCTTGGGAGCTCACATGAAAAAACTTGCATTCGCATTTGCAGCGGCGCTCATTTTCTCGGCGCCAGCATCAGCTCAATCTTCCGGTCAGGTGAAGGCAACAGCTTTTGCAGCCGGCCCATGGCAGCAGAACGCAATCGTCGGCATTCAAAACAAGGCATCAAGTGCCGACTATTCTCCGCGCGCTGCGTACCAGAGCGGAGCTAGCAAGGGACAGCCCATCGCCCTGATGGCCGTCGGAGGTGCAGCAATTGTTCTCGGTGCATTGATGGACAACAATGCGCGCGGACTATTGATGGTGGGTGGAACCGTAGTAGGCCTATATGGTTTGTATCTGTACCTGCGCTAGAGGTAGAAAGTCCCCGACGAGACAAGGACGCTCTCTCCTCCCACATGCACGGCGGAGATTTTGCCGCCGTGACGTTCCACCTCAAGCTCGATTTTGCTCGGCCGTCCCATTTCCACGCCCTGGAGGATTGTCCAGTGCAGCGGTGTCTCACCCGGGTCTGCACGCGTGGTGAGATAGCCGCCAAGCGCAGCGGCAGCGCTTCCCGTCGCGGGATCTTCAGGAATTCCAAGGCCGGGTGCGTACATTCTTGCCCTCACAATCCCTGCGGCTATTGGCACAGTCGGTACGCACTCCCACGAGTCCTGGGTAACCAGATACATCTCTGGAATTGCCGTGGAACGAGAGATTTCATCCCACACAGCGGATTGCACCCGCGCCTTCCCGAGAGCTTCTGCACTGACGAGTGGAACAAATAGAAAGGGTGTGCCGCATGAACCGATTTCCGGATGAAGTACTCCGTTCAAAACCTCGAACTCCTCCAGTGCCAGCAGGCGGGCAAGATCGGTCGCACTAAGCGGAGATTCGCTCGATGCAGGTAGTCTTGCTGCGGTCAACCGCGTAAAGCTGGGTTTTCCCGCTTCTCCGCGAATTAGCACAGTTACGGGTCCTACGATTTCCTCCAGGACGATGCGTTCCTGGCCACCTGGGAAAGCAATCTCGCCGGTAGCGGCCAGCACGAATGCGGTGCCAACCGTCGGATGCCCAGCGAACGGCAGCTCGCGTCCCGGAGTGAAAATGCGAATTCGACGGGTATGGTGCTTCTCGTCCGGCGCGAGTACGAAAACGGTTTCAGAAAAATTGAACTCGCGCGTGATTGCCATCATCTGTTCGTCCGTTATTCCTGCGGCATCAGGAAAAACAGCGAGCTGATTTCCGCCGAACATCCGGTCGGTGAACACATCAGCCGTGTGGTAGCGATACTCCGTCACTGTGCGGCTCTCATGCTTTTTCCTCGAGAAGTTTCAGAGGGAATTTTCTTTCGGGTCCAACCTGGTCCATGGTGCATTGCTCCGGTGCCTTGTCCATTTGCCAGCGGATGAACTTGATTCTATGGCGGAATCCTCCGCCGGTAAAATGGTTAGCATCCAGGGTGAGGCCGAGAAAGCAAGCAAGAGTGAAAAGCTCAATGCCGGCTGGCTGCTCAAAGCTTTACAGCTAAATGCTGCCGGCAGCAGTTACTTTAAGGGTAGCAGTACCGAGACATACCTTCCCCGCATACGACTAGACTATGGCCAAAGAAGAACCAATCGAGCTCGAAGGAACAGTTACGGAAGTCCTTCCTGACGCGACTTTCCGCGTCCAGGTCGCGAATGGACATGATGTTCATGCGACCATTGCCGGAAAAATGCGCCGTTTCCGAATCCGCGTCCTAGCCGGTGATAGAGTGACGCTCGAAGTCTCTCCCTACGACCTGACCCGCGGCCGCATCACCTTCCGCCACAAGAACTAGTCAGTCGTTACTGGATGTAGCGCAGGATGTCGTAGACGTACTTCAGTCCGAATCCGACATTCTCGCGCGAAAGCCGCTCGTCGTTTCCGTGGATCCCACGCTGCCGCTCGGGTTGCTCGATCCTGAATGGATCGATGGCGTAGGTGATGATTCCCAGCTTCCGGTACGTTGGACGGTCCGTTGCCCCCGTCTGCATCGGTGTGGTGACGAAGGCCGTTGGCTCGCGCTCCATGGCAGCTTTCTCGATCGCACGAAAGAGGTCGGTGTCGATTGGACTCTCCAAGGGTGCCTTCGGCTGAAGAATCGTGCTGAAATGCACTGCCGTATCCCCGACAATTTTCTTCAGCGTCGCCAGCATGGCCGCCGGATCGGTGTCCGGAAGCAGACGGATGTCGATTTCCGCTGTGGCTTCGGCCGGGATGACGTTCGTCTTGGTCGAGCCGTTTAGTGCTGTGAGTGAGATTGTGTTCCGCAGATAAGCGTTCCAGTAGACGTCACTCGTAATCCATTCCTTCGCCCGCGGGTTCTTCATGGCCCGCGTCACATCTGACAGCCACGCGCGCTGCTGTCCCGTATAGAGGCGCGAGATATCGCCGAAATACTTTTGTACGCCCGGCGTGACGTGAATCGGTGTTTCGTAGTTCGCAATCCTGTTCAATGCAGCCACCAGTCTCGGCACGGGGTTGTTTTTTGTCGGACGAGACCCGTGAGAAGGAATTCCCTTTACTGAGAGCTTTTGCCAGAACGTCCGCTTTTCTGCGACGCCGACGGCGAAGTACTGCACTTTTCCATTCCTCACGGAATTCTCCGTCGCCTCCGTGATCAGGTACTCCACGTCTTTCAGCAGATCGGCATGGTTGTTTACAAACGCCAATCCGCCCGTGGAGGTGAACTCCTCGTCGGCATTGGCGATGTACACGATGTCACGATTCAGGGTCACACCAGACCGCTTGAGTGCAATCATCGCCATAAGGTGCATGATTCCTTCCCCTTTCATGTCGATGGCGCCGCGCCCCCAGATGTAGCCATCCTTGATTATTCCGCCGAACGGATCCACGGACCAGTATTCCCGCGTTACCGGAACAACATCCATATGGTGCAGCAGCGCGATGGCTCTCTTGCTGCCATTTCCTCTCAGCCTCGCATAGAGATTTGCGCGGTTCTTTCCCAGAATCACCGTGTCCATAATCGTCGCTTCAATTCCTTCGTGATCGAGGATCTGTTTCAGGTATCGTGCGGTCTCGATCTCGTTACCCGGCGGGTTGGAGGTGTTTATCCGCAGGTAATCAACCAGAACGTTTTCGGTTTCGGCTGTGAGTGCAGTCCAGTCGGGGTGAGATGACTGAGCCACAATTGGCGTTGCAGCGAGGGCAAGAAATAGAACCGGGACGACCGCGCGAAGAACCGAACGCATTTGGGATCCTGTGAGTGGGAACTCAATGAACTTACGGTCCTTGCCATTCATCGGGCAACCGAGACAGTACTTGCGGCAACTCGCGCGGCGTTCGATAATCGCACACCGTCCCCACTCTCCCGAATCAACCATGAAGACCACACCAGGAATCGTCGCCCTCGCCGCATCAGTGATGCTGGCCTCAAACGTCGCAACCGCCCAGCAGGCGACAAACTCGGGCCCGGCAATGGGCATAGCAGCGAAGACGATCGGGATGGAAAAACGTGACGGCTTCATCCCGGTCTATCTCGATAACAAGCAGGGCAAAATCCTTCTCGAGATTCCCCGCGATTCCATGCGCACCTTGATTTTCATGACGCTGGCGACCGGACTTGGATCCAATCCAATCGGCTTGGACCGCGGAGCAAACGGGCCGGAAAATGTCGCCCGCTTCGATCGCAATGGAGACCGCGTGCTGGTCGTGTTCGAGAACTGGAACTACCGAACCTCC
>JBKJPM010000038.1:0-9699 GCA_046595175.1 Gemmatimonadaceae bacterium | reverse complement strand
TCGGTGCTTCCGACCATAACCTGAGGGGAGTTGTAGGGGGCGGGCTGCCCCTCGATAAGGCGCTGGTTTCGGCTGGCCGGGCCGCCGCACAAAACGCAGATCGCGTGGAGCTTGTCCACGACTTCGGCAATCGCCATCAGGTGGGGCATAGGGCCGAAAGGCTCCCCGCGGAAATCGGTGTCAATTCCGGCCAGGATTACCCGGCGGCCCCGGGTCGCAAGCGACGTGACCAGATCGATGATTCCGTCATCCAGGAATTGAGCTTCATCCACGGCGATAACGTTTGCAGTCGGATCCAGTTGTTGGGCGATTTGCGCGGACGAATCACATGGAATGGCAGTCGTGTTTCGACCGTCGTGGCTCGAAATAGCGTATATGCCGGCGTAACGCGCGTCGAGCCTGGACTTGAACACCTGCACCCGTTTCCGCGCGATGGTAGCCCGTCGAACTCGGCGCATCAGCTCTTCGCTCTTTCCACTGAACATTACACCGGCGATGACTTCGATCCATCCGCCGGTCTGGTGAAATGATCCGGTCATCCCCTTGGCCGACGACCTCTGTCTGAAAATCCGGGACGATCACCGCGGGGCGCGCCGCGGTCCGGACGATCTCCGCGGTCACGCGGCGGCCCGTCTCTGCGGGGAGGTCGCTCGCTCCGTGCTCCACGGTCGCGATCGGGTCGGTCTCCGCGCGGCGGTCTTTCGCCGCGTGGGGGACCATCGCGGCGGGGCGGACGATCACCACCGCGCGGCGCACCACCTGACTGAGGCGGACGCTCGCGCTCTTCGCGAACGGCCAGCTTCCTCCCTCGAATCTGGGAGCCGTTCATCTTCTTGATTACATCCTGCGCCTTGGAAGATTCGATCTCGACGAGCGAATGCTTGTCGCGAATTTCGACTCTTCCAATGCTCGAACCGGGAATTCCAGCTTCTCCGGCGATCGCGCCAACAATATCACCAGCGCGCACACCGTCGAGTGTACCGATGGTCATGAAGATTGTGGTCATTCCTTCGCTGCTCTCGGCGGTGGCAGTCGGACCGGAGCTGTGCGCAGCAACGGCACGTGAGACTTTCTCTGACGCATCCCGCTGTGCACGTGCGCGCTCGAGAAGCCGAAGCGAAGCAGCAGCGATTTCTATTGCGTCAAACTCTTCAAGGAGCGGCTCGAGCGCGATGATCTCGCGGGAAATAATTCCATCTTCGAGAATTCCCTTGAGCTCGTCACGAATTGCAGCATCCGTGACGCGCGCCTTGGCCACTGCGTCACCGGCCGCGTAGGGAATGAGATCCAGTCCCGACAGGGAGCGGAGGAATTCCAGCTCGCGCGGCTGCACCAGAGTAAAGGCTTGAACGGGCGTGGCTGTCGCAGCCCGTGCCACTTCTCCGGCGCTGACCGGCGGGTCGTACAGAATCACTGTGTGCGTATTCGCGGGAACGTCGCCTGTCGTCAGACGCACCGGATCCTGGTCATGGCTATATCCCAGGCGGTGGAGTGCCGTTCGTGCTTCCAGCTCGGACACTCTGGTGCGCGTGACGATTACGGCAGATGGCGGATCCAGCTCGTCCAGAAGTCTGCGCAGGGCTGAAGGCCGGGATGCAGCGGAAACAGTGACATAGCGGAGCTCGAGATTGATTGCCGCCGATGGCGATTCCGCTACCGGCTCTCTTCGGGCGCGACGCAAATATCGCTCGACCACCTGCTCGACTTCCGGTGAGGCGGTACGCGCGACCAGAACACGCACAGCCTCTTTCGGCATTTCTGCCATGACGGCTTCCATCGCGGCCACCTGTTCGCCCCCCTGCTTCAGGGTTTCATCCACCCAGGCCAACACCACCGTTCCGACCGAATCGAGCTTGAGGCTGGCGGATTCGATCAGCGACTTGATCTCGACCGGCGGCCCCGCGATGGCCAGGATTGGCCGCATCGCAAGCAGCCTTCGCGCGCGAGCTGCGGTGGTTACGGGTAGGACTTCGATTCCACCCAGCCCGGTCATTCCCAGGACAGCCTCGCTAATGGCGAGGGCCGACTCGACGTCGGGCGTGATTACAACGAGTTGTGTTCCCCCGGCGGCCGGGTCAATCCGCTCAAGCGCGGCCTGTAAGAACACCGGGACCGAATCCAGGGCGAGCGGCAGGGAGTAGACAACGTTCTGGTTGCGTCCAACGGCCGGTAATTCATCATTCAATTCTGCTTCATCCACCACGTAAAAAACTCCCTTTTCGGTCTCTCAAAGACGGGGCTAAACCTGCGCGCCAACGTTATGTTTCATATGACTTCCGCTCTACAAGTATAGTCCATCCGTAAAGGCCATGATAACAGCCATCGTCCTGATAAAAGCAGAGCCACAGTTGATTACCGCGTGCGCAGCGCGTCTGGCAGGCATCGCGGGGGTTTCCCGGGTTTATTCAGTTTCGGGTGGTTGGGATCTGGTGGCAATCATCGAGGTCGTGGACTACGAAGGGATCGCGAAGATCGTGACGGAAGAGATATCCACGGTACCGGGGCTGCAGCTGACCAACACGCTTACTGCATTCCGGACCTACTCGAAGCAGGACCTCGAGCAGGCATGGGACATTGGAATAGAGTGATCAATTCGCTGAAGAATTAGCAGTCATTGATCGCGTCTAGAACGCAAAACTTTTGAGCTTCGACGCAGCCGCACGAGATGCGCTTCGCTTCATCCGAAAAATCCGGCCGTTGGCGGCAGCAGTTGAGTCCGTTCCAGTGGCGGGTGAGCCCTTTGCGCCGTCCAGCGATCCTCCGATTTTGCGAGCCGCGGAAATTCTGGAAGGCAGGGAAATGCGGGCCATCCGCGTCGATCCGTTACCTGCCGGTGAAGACGGGTTTGCCGCTTTCCTGGACGGTACGCAGCGCGTTCAGATATTGGCGCAGGAGTACGGAATTCCAATTGTGCTCGGAACCGTATCGGCTGCGATTCGGATACGAATAGATCGGCGAATGCAGAGTTGGGGACGGCGCACTCCGCTTGTCGAGCGAAGACTGTACCTGCCATTCGCGTATTTGGAGCACACAACAGATTATGCAGATGGTCCTTTCCAGATAATTGATACAAGCGAGCCTGACTCCAGTGGGGTTATTCCCTCACAGCACCCCGCATCTCTCATGGAGCGCGCCGTGAAAAAGGTTCTGGAAGATCGGGAACGCGCCGAGCTGTCACTTGCTGAGGCCTGGTGTGAAAGCGAAGAGGGAGTGCTGTTCATTGACGGCGGAATCGGTGGAAGCAGTGCCATTGCCACATCCAGTATCGCTGTGGGAGTTGTGAAGAGTCATCGTACGCTTCACGCGGAGGGGGATGCATTGCGCACGGTTCTGCGTCTCGAGGCCGCGGAGCGCAGTCCGGTTTTTCGCCTTACTTCGCGATCGCGTACCTCGGTTGCCAGTTGGTATCTGCGGGTGAGGGGCGCACATGCCCGCGACGCGATGTGGGGCTTGGTTCGCATAGAAGCGCCCGAAGAAAATTGGAGCAGTGATCGAGCAAACGAAATCTCGCGATGGGTATTGCGTGAGAGTTCGCCGCTGTCGCTTCCGGATCAGCGCTGGGACAAGATGGCTTATGGAGTACGGGACACTGAGGAATTCTTGAGAGCGATTTCATGATTGCGCCCATGCCGCTGGGGCGCGTTGTAGCAACGGAACGGAAGCCAAATACTCCGCATGAATTTCATTTCTGGACGGCGCTGGATTCTCCCGTCGGAATTGGAACGATCGTGCGCGTTGACGGCGCGATCCCTATTGGCGGACAGATTCCGCACATCTACGGGGTTGTAACTGAAGGATTCAGCTATACGGACCTTCTCACGCCTCTGCATGACGTGCTTGGACACGATGGCTCGCCGGGGAACGCGCGGTTCGCCGCGACCGAGCGGGCCGAGATTCGATTGTATTCGGCGGCGGTGCTACGGCACATACCCGAGGAGCCGCTCCAGCCTGTCCCAATGGGCGAGGTTTTTCTTGCGACCGAAAATGACGTGGCAGTGGCGCTGCGCATGGATGCGTTTCTCAAGCCTGGCGCGAACACCGGGATCCCGGTCGGGATATATCGAGCGGGCGGAATGGACTCGACGATCTATCTCGATGCGGATTTTCTCCTCGGGCCTGAAGCTGCACACCTGAACATCACGGGCGTATCTGGACTCGCAACAAAGACAAGTGCGGTCGAGTGGATGCTTTCCTCGATCTTCGCCCATTTTCCCGAGAGCAAGGGATCAATAGCCGCTGTCTGTTTTAACGTGAAGGGTCCCGACCTTCTTTACCTCGACAAGCCGGCTCTCCTCGAGGAAAAAGATCTCGAGCTTTACGAAAAGCTCGGCGTCGAGCCGAAGCCTTTCGAGAATGTGAATTTCTACGCTCCGTATACAGCGAAAGGGTTCGCTCTCAACACGCTGCGCTCGAATGAAGCCCTCGAGTCCAACACATTCCCGCTCAGCTGGGGGCTGCGCGAAGTGCTGCAGTTTGCTGAAGTCCTGCTGAATCGCGATGACGTGGACGCGAAGGCGGATGCGCTGATTGACTTCATCAAGGAGAACGTACTCGACCGCGAATTCACCGACGTCCTGCTTGGGAAGAAGTACATGGTTCGCTCGTTTGCGGAGCTGGATGAATGGTTTCGCGATGTGCTTCGCGCGCTGGAACAAAAGGACGACCAGAGCTGGCGCACACACCATGTGGCGACAATCAGGAAAGTCCGGAACCGGCTTTCCAATATTTCAACGCGGTGCGCGGGCCTGGTAACCGACGAGGCGATCGTGAGCGATCTCCCCTTCGGGAGCTTTGAGGACAGGACGGTGTATGTAGTGGACGTCGCCATGCTCGAAGAAGACGCCCAGGATCTCATTTTCGCTCGCATCGTTTCGAAGCTTCGCGAGCATCTTGAACGCCGTGATCTTGGCGTGAAGAATCTTGTCGTCTTCGTCGATGAGCTGAACAAGTACGCGCCAAGCGATGGGCCGGAGACCTATGTCCGAAAGATGCTGCTCGATATAGCTGAACGCGGCCGGTATCTCGGCCTCGTCCTTTTCAGCGCGCAGCAATTTCGCTCGCAGGTACACCGGCGGGTGGTTGGCAACTCGGGGACGGCACTGTTCGGAAGGATGGATGCCGACGAGCTTGCGACACCGGGTTACGCGGTATTGAGTCCGGCAATCAGGACAAAGCTTGCAACGCTTGAAAAGGGACAGCTGATGGTGCGGCACCCGCATTTCACTCAACCGATTTTTGTGCGCTTTCCGAGGCCCGCCGTCATGCAGGGTCGGGAAGGCACGGAGCGCTATCCCCAAGCGGGTGAGATCACGCTGGACATGGCGGTCTACAGGAGTCTGCGCCTTCTCGATCCAGGTATTTCACTCAGCTGGGTCCAGGATGTCACGGCGCTCTACACGGAAAGCGAAGTTCTCAGGGCGAGGCACACTACACTGCTCGCAAAACCCACGGACGTTAAGGCGTATTTCGCAGCACAGTTCAGGAAGATCATTCCGCTCGAGCAGCCAATCAGGAAAAAGGCTGCGCCCGCGCTTCGCACTCCTCCGATCGATGACCCGTACGGGTTCTAGGCCCCATGTTGCCCTGGTTGCGCTCGCCATCGTGGTGTTCGCCTCGGCGAATACAGCGCACGCGCAGACCACTACACTGGAAATTCGGCCGCGTGTTGGTGATACGCTTTCAATTCGCATGGATCAACTCGTCGAAATGACCGGCACGACGCGCGGCGATACGGCGCGGTCGCTCGCAATGGAGACTGCTGTATTTACGCGAGCGGTACCGCTGCGGCGATTGAAGGACGGGACGGTGGTTTTGGGGATTGCTGACTCGGTTGTGATGCTTCCGCGCGTAAAGGGCGGAACTCCAAGAACGCGACAGCTGGGAGGGCGCTCGACGCAGATGCTGATCCAGCCCGACGGCGGTGTGGACATTCTCCAGAATGACTCAGGCGAGGACCTGCATGAATTTTTTGGACAGATGCCGGCAATGCTGCCCGACGATCCCGTATTTGTTCGCGGTAAGTGGACCCGTGAGATGCCGGTTCCGCTCCGCGGCGACGTTCATGGCACCGGCTGGGTACGCACGACGTTCAGGCTCGACTCCCTTAACAAGAGCGGTGAAGTCGCGTTCATTTCGCTGAAAGGACTGCTGTCTCATGAGAGACTCAAGGATGAAACCGGCGAGCGGGATGCAAACGGAACCATTACCGGCAACCTTCAGCTGAATCGCAAGCTTGGGTGGATCGTTGATTCCAAAGTCACGATTGTTCTTGAGTCGATGGTGCACAGTGCGGTTTCCAACGGAAAGCAGACCGCGTCTGATGCCATGCGGGTCCGGACAAGAATCGTTCAGCGCGTGAGGGTAACGGCCAAGTGAAAATCGTTCATATTGCCGATCTGCACCTTGGGTTCAAACAGTACCAGCGCCAGACGCCCAACGGGCTGAATCAGCGCGAGGCGGATGTCGCGGTCGCATTCAAGCGCGCAATCTCAAAAATTATCGAGATCAAGCCGGACATCGTCCTGATTGCGGGTGACGTCTTTCACAACGTCCGTCCCTCAAACCCGGCAATCTTGCACGCGTTCCTGGAGTTTTCGCGGCTCGTACACGCTCTACCCGATACCGATGTGATCATGGTTGCCGGAAATCATGACTCTCCGCGATCGACGGAGACTGGCTCAATTCTTCGATTGTACGGAAACCTTGGGATTACCGTTGTGGACAGCGAGCCACAAAGAGTTTCGCTTCGTGACGGGACTGTGCAGGTGCTGGCTGTGCCGAAGACGCTCAATTTGGTTCTTCCGTCAATGACGCCGGTCGAGGGTGCGCTTCATAACATCCTCCTTATTCACGCCGAGGTAGAAGACGTCGTTCCCTCCTACGCAGTAGGAACCGACAGGGCGGGACTTGGACTCAAGAAGAGTGAGCTGCATTTCGAGCGATGGGACTACGTCGCGTTCGGACACTACCACGTGTACTTGCCGCTCGCCAGGAACGCTTTTTACTCGGGGTCTCTTGAATATACGAGCTCGGATTTCTGGTCTGAAACCCGGGCGTCCGACCTCGGTGCCGCGCAGCGAAAGGGCTTCATCGAATACAACCTGGAGACCCGGGAGCACACGTTTCACCCTGTAGAAATGATGCGATCGGTAATAGATATGCCGGCCATTCAGGGCTCGGGATTGTCAGCCGAAGAGTTGAATGCAGCCATTCGGCTCGCCGTGGAATCTTGTGATGGTGGAATCGCGGACAATATTGTCAGACTTGTTGTCCGTGATGTACCGCGGCACGTGCTGAGAGAAATCGATCATAAGGCGCTTCGCGAATTCAAGCGCTCGGCGCTGCATTTCCAGCTGGACGCACGGCGACCCGACGTCATGCGTCAAAGCGCATCTGGAAGTGGCGCGCCCGGCCGTCGGGCATCCCTGGCTGACACCGTTCGAGACCACATTCGCAACAGGGCAGTGGTGCCGGGAGTGGATAGGGATTCTCTGGTGGCGCTTGGACTCAAGTACCTGTCCGAGGCAGAAACCGTTGCCATTTCCTCCGCAGTGGTTGAAAGCGCATGAGACTGAACGCACTCAAGCTCACCAACTTTCGGCAGCACCCCAGTACCGAGATCACGTTCTCCGACGGACTCACTGGAATCATGGGTCCGAACGGCGCAGGAAAAACCACAATTCTCGAGGCTGTCGCGTATGCGCTCTATGGCATCACGGCGGTGCGCGGCACGAAGGAATCGATTAAACACATTGGCGCGCTGCCGCGCGCGCCGGTCTCGGTGGAACTGGATTTCGATCTCGCCGGACACCGCTATCGTGTGGTTCGCAGCCTCACTTCCGCCGACTTGTATCTCGACGGCGCGGACGCGCCGATTGCGAGTTCTACGACGGGTGTGAACAATCTGCTCCAGCAGAAACTGGGAATGAACTGTGGAGAATTTTTCCACACTTATTTCACAGGCCAGAAGGAGCTGACGGTAATGGCGGCGATGACGCCGTTGCAGCGCGGCCAGTTCCTGTCTCGAGTGCTCGGCTACGAACGACTTCGTGAAGCGCAGGACCGCGCGCGCGAACACCGCCGCGGAGTAGAACGGGAAATAACCGGGCTGAAATCCGCGATGCCTGACGTCGAGGCGGTCACGCGGACGCTAAAAGAAGCACGTGAAAGATTTGCAGAGTCTGACAAGGGCGCGCAGCAATCGCGAGCCCGGCAGCAACTTTCAAGCAGCGACGTTGCGGCCATTGAGCCGCGTTGGGCCGCGGCGCAGCATGAGCGCGAACAGGCGCGGCAGATCGCCGCCGAGATATCGCTCGCCGAGCAGACAGAGTCGTCGGTGTCGAGGGACGTGGAGAGAATCACGGCACAGCTGAAGGAGATTGAGGCGGCGAGCATCGAGATGAAGGCGCTGCAGGACGCAATCGAGCCGCTGGATGCTTATCAGGCCGAGCGTGATATCCTCGATACGCTATATCGCGAGGATGGCCGGCGGAAAACCCTTGTCGAGACCGAGGCTTCGCTTGGCGAGGAGATGGATGGTCTCCGCGATAAGCTGCTGGTGCTTGGAAAGTCTGCCGGATCCGAATCCGCCACCGTGCTGGACCTCGAGAGGAAGCGGAGCGAGCTGGAGCTGATTCATGGACAGCTCGAAGCGCGCCGCACCGAGTGGATTCGCGACCGGCAGCAGGCGGAGACCAAGCTCGACGAACTGAGGAAGCAGTACGTGGATCTTACGAAGGAGCGCGATCGAATTGTCGCGCTCGGTGAAAGCGGTGAGTGTCCGACGTGCAGCCGTCCTCTCGGCGGGAGCATGCACACAGTGGTCGAGCACATCGAGGAGCAACTCGAGGCCGTAAAGGTTGATGGTGCCTACTTCAGCAAGCGCTTCGACCAGTTGTCCGACGCGCCGAAGGACATCGATACGATGGAAGAGAAGCGCCGCGCAGTAACCGAAGCGGTGACGGCTCTCGAGCGGTCGCTTGTAAAAATTCAGGAGAGTGTGCGCGAGCTCGTGCTTGTAACGCGTGAAGTTGAGACAAAAGAGAAGCGCCGGGCGCAGCTCCAGTTCGATATCGCAAGAATCCCGCTGGGGTATGATGAAAACCGGCATGCTCTGGTGCGCGCGGAGATCGAGCGGCTGCTTCCACTGGAGGCGAAATGCCAGAAGGTGAGTGCGCTGCCCGAGCGGGGACCTGCGGTAAGGGCTGAATACGAGAAGGCCTCAACGGATCTAGCGAACGCGCGGGGACGCATCGCCGAACTGCGGGCCACCGTTGACAAGATCCATTTTTCCGAAACAGAGTTCGTCGCCATCAAGTCGGAATACGAGACGCTCTCAACATCAGCAAGAGCTGCGGAGCTTGCTCTCGCGACTGCCGAGGAGGTGGCGCGGGGTGCGAAGACGTCGCTGGCTGGCGCGGAGGCGTCGGCGCAGGAGATGCAGCGGACGCAGACACAGCTAGACACGCTGAATGCGGACCGGCGGATGCACGAGGAGCTGGACCGTGCCTTCACAGATCTCAGGAAGGATTTAAACTATCAGCTACGTCCAGAGCTGTCGGAGCTCGCAAGCGCTTTCCTGACGGAGCTGACCGATGCGCGTTATTCAGAGCTGGAGCTGGATGACGAATACAACATCGTGATTCTTGAGGACGGCGTCACCAAGCCGGTGCTCTCGGGCGGTGAAGAAGATCTCGCGAA
>JBKJPM010000200.1:0-18386 GCA_046595175.1 Gemmatimonadaceae bacterium | reverse complement strand
GTCGTGCTCCACACCAGCGGCATTGCGGAAGTCAGGTCGTTCGACACGCTGCGTTCGGCCGGTTTCGCCGCCGGTACGTTTCATCCGCTTGCTCCTTTTGCCATCGCTGAACGAGTTCCGGAACTGCTGCGCGGCGGTTGGATAGGAATAGATGGAGACGACGCGGCACGCTCAGCTGCCCGAAGGCTCGCTGGACATCTCGGCGCGCGTACACTGGACATCCCTCCGGGTGGAAAGGGCGCGTACCATGCAGCAGCTGTAATGGCGTCCAATTTCCCAGTCGCGCTCGCATATGCCGCCACACAGCTTATGCAATCTGCGGGAATCGCGGAACGCAGCGCTCAATCCGCTGTCGAGGCATTGCTTTCCGCCTCTGTAGGCAATCTTGCCACGCGGAACCCGGTGGATGCTCTTACAGGACCAGTGGTACGGGGCGACGCAGAAACGGTGCGCAAACACCTGGAGATGCTGTCGTCACAGCCAGAGCTGTATGACGTCTACCGCTCTTTGTCCGAGATTGCTCTTAAAGTGGCGCGGGAGAAGGGAACCGACCCCAAGGCGCTCGCCGCAATTCGAAACCTGCTTGGGCCTAGCGCGCGCCGCTAAAAGTTGACTGGTCCACCACGCGGGTTCCTGAGGGCGGGACGAAGCGGAAGGCTGATTTTGGAATCGTCACATTCGGCCGCCATGTAAGGATCTCGACAACACGCTTCAGTCCGTTTGCGTCGTTTGTCTCGAACTTGCGGACAGATGCATCGGAGATATCGATCCACACGACTGCTCTGGTGAAAGCCGTCTGCTGTTTTGGAAGCAGCTCGAACATCTGAGTTGATCGCCCACCAACCGTCGCTGCGCCCAACTGCCTGATGTTGTACTTGGAGCGTGGGGCGACGAGAAACTGGCTCCCGGGATCCACGCTGTTCATTCGTCCGCCGGAATTTGGAAGCTTGAGAACCTGTCCCGGCGCGCTGGCGGGTGAATAGATCCAGAGCGAAGTGCCATCAGCTATGACGCGATCTCCGTTCGGTCCATCAAAAATGACGGAGAGGAGGTTGGGAGCCCGGCGCAAAAGCACGCCACGGTTGATGCTTGTACTTCCCGTCAGGGGATTGGTTAGAGTTTGCTTGAAGTCTGCGCGAGCGCTCGCCGTTTTTTCGTACTTGTCGACGGCTCGGTCGAGCAGGTTGCTCTGCGACTGGAGTGGGGCGGCCCCCGTGACGACAATTGTCGCGGCGAGAATGAAGCGATTTGTCATTCCTCTTACTACACCAGCTGGACGGCGGCCGTTCCCGATTCCGAAGTAACCGTTCTGCCGACAGCGATGGCGACAGCGCGCACCTCGCGCACAAGGGTCTCGAACTGCTCCGGGTAAAGCGACTGCGCGCCATCTGACAATGCGCGCTCCGGTGAGGGGTGCATCTCAACTAGAACTCCGTCAGCGCCGGCAGCAATCGCCGCGCGTGCCATCGGAAGTACCATGTCACGTATGCCGGTTCCGTGGCTCGGGTCCGCCAGAATCGGCAGATGCGAGATGCGCTGGACGACTGGGATCGCCGTCAGGTCCAGCAGGTTTCTAGTCGAGGGGTCGAAGCTGCGGATGCCGCGCTCACACAGGATTACGTTCGGATTTCCTTCTGCGAGCACGTACTCGGCGCTCAACAGAAGGTCAGTGATTGTTGCTGCCATGCCACGCTTAAGCAGCACCGGTTTTCCAATGCGTCCGACGACTTTTAGCAGAGAGTAATTCTGCATATTGCGGGCGCCGATCTGGATGCAGTCTGCCACTTCAGCGGCAGCAAACGCACCCGCTTCGTCTACGGCTTCCGTCACGATTGCGAGCCCGGTCTCACGCTTTGCAAGCGCGAGAAGTTCGAGTCCTCGCTTTCCCAATCCCTGGAAGGAATAGGGCGAGCTGCGCGGCTTGAATGCGCCTCCCCGCAACGCTGTTCCGCCGGCGTCGCGAACCGCGCGGGCAGCTGCCAGGATCTGTTCTTCCGATTCAACGGAGCAGGGGCCACCGATTACTACAACTTCATTTCCGCCGACAGCTACGCCAGGTGCAATCTGGACGATTGTGTTTTCAGGGCGCCACTCGCGCGAGACCTGTTTGTACGGCTGCGTGACGTGTATGACGTTTGAGACCCCTGGAAGCCCCTGAATGCGGGAAGCGTCCACGCGGCCGTCATTGCCTATCAGTCCAATGGCTGTGCGCTGCGCGCCGGGTATCGGCCTCGCATCATAGCCCATTTCTCGAATGGTCTGCACAACGCGCGCGATATCCGTCTGCGCGGCGCCTTGCTGCATTACAACTAGCATTTACATTCCGGTTTTCTGGTGTCCAGGTCGGCGCCCAGGATTTCCTGCGCAGACCTCTAGAGGAGAAATAACGCGATTGCCGCCGTTACGCGACTGCCGGCTCGGCTTCCCGGGAGTCAATTTCGCCGGCGATGGCGGAATCGATTGCTGCACCTCGCATTCTCACGCTTACGATCGACGAGACGCCCGGCTCCTGCATCGTGACGCCGTAGACGGCATCGGCGGCTTCGGTCGTTGTGCGCGGATTGTGTGTGATCACGATGAACTGGGTGCGCTCCTTGAACCGGTTCAGCATGTTCACAAACCTCCCAATATTCGCATCGTCGAGTGGGGCATCGACTTCGTCAAGCAGACAGAATGGGCTGGGTTTCGTCAGGAAGATTCCAAACAGCAGCGACAGGGCCACAAGCGCGCGCTCTCCGCTGGATAGCAGGTGAATCCGCTGCGTGCGCTTCCCGCGAGGAGAAGCATGAATCTCGATATCTCCGTCCAGCGGTGATTCCGGGTTCTCCAGTCGAAGATCGCACTCTCCGCCACCGAAGAGCGTCATGAAAATTGAACGGAAGTTTTCGCGCACCTGAACAAATGTTGTCAGGAATAGTTCGCGCGCGGTCGTGTCAATCTCGCGGATGGCCTGCTGCAGAGAGAGACGGGCCGAATACAGGTCATCGCGCTGGGTTGTAAGAAATTCGAGGCGCTTCTGTTCTTCCTCGTGTTCCTCGACGGCGAGAGGGTTGACCGCACCCAGTGAATCCAGCTGCTCCCGCAGGGTCATCGCTTCTGATCGAAGATCGTCGTCGCCGGCATCCATCGTGATGGCTTCGTTCAGCAGGTCTTCAAGCGGCCTCCTCCACTCTGTCTCGAGACGCTCGCGAATTGCAGTACGACGGCCGCTCAGGTCACTGAGCCTGAGCTCAGCGGAATGCAGTTCCTCATTCAGTGTCGCCGCTCCCCTGCGCCGCTCGTCGAGTGTATGCTCGGCGGCCACAAGTGCTTCGTCGGCCGTCGTGACGGAAAGTTCCGCAGATGCCAGTCGCGCCTCAGCGTCGTGAAGTGTGCTGTCCCGGGATGAGAGATCCAGGTTCCATTCAGCCAGCTGTGACGCAAGTTCGGAATCGGCAGCCGAAAGGTGCGAAAGTTCCGTTTCGAGCGACGCAAGTCGAGCGGAGGCCGACGTATACTCTTCATTTAGATGGCGTTCGCGATCGGCCGCGACCTGGAGGCGCGCATGTGCCTGCGCCTGCGAAACCTGGCTTACGGTTCTCAGGTCCCTGGACTCTTCCTGCTTTACTTCGGCTGCCGACAATGCGGATCGCGTGTGCGCAATTTCTGCGACTTTCGCAGCCACTGAGGTGCCGGCGTCCGCAAGATTTCTGTCTGCCTCGCGGATACGCTCCTGAAGCTCCTCTTCACGCTCAGCGAGTTTTGCGAGGATGGCGCGGGCTTCTCCAAGCTCGCGGTTGGCGCGCTGCTCGCTTCGCGTCACGGATGCCACTCTGTCCGTCGCTTCAGAAAAGTCGCGGTTGGCCGCCGTGAAAACGTCGTCGGCAGCGCCTACGCTCAGTTCGGCGAGTCCCAGAGCACTGCGGAACGTCTCGGCTGCCGCGCTTGCTCGTGCGCGCGCTCCCTCGCTCTCCGCGATCCCACGCTGTAGCTCCTCGATTTCTGCTCGGCGGCGGAGCGGCCCTGGACCTATCACATTTCCCGGAAGCCAAACCGCCCCTCGTGAATCACTGAACGCGGTTCCATTCTGTTCTGCGATCACTCCAGCGAGGAGCACGCGCACCCAGCGGTCGGCCGGCGATGTTGCCTGGACCTGCCGGAGAAGGTCGGCTGCAGCATTTCCGGCTTCCGCCGACGTTTCGGCTGATGCGACGCGATCCAGTGGGAGCAGGAGAAGCGGGCCGGGATTGTTGGTGGCATGCCATACACGCACGCGCTCCGCCGCCTCCATATCACGCACGATGACAGCGTTAAGGGAAGCGCCGAGGTAGCGCTCGACCATACCAGCGGCTGCTGAATCTGCACGAATGAAATCGCTGAGCGGACCAAGTACTGCTCCCTCGCCAAAAGTCTCACGCGCTTCAAGGAGTCTTGCTGCTGCCGGCGCAAGGCCAACTCGCTCACGCTCGAGTCCTTCGAGCGCGTGCATCTTGGCGTCGAGGGAAGAATGCAGCTCGTCGAGTCGCTGCAAATCCGCTCGCACATTGTTGTCATCCTCTCGCGCCTTCCGGGCTGCTGCTTTCGCGCCTTCCAGTTCAGAGGCTGCTTCAGCTGCGCGATCGCGCGCGCGTTCCACTGATTCATTTGCCTCGACGAGCTCGTGACGAACTGCTTCCGCGGCATCGAAAAGTGTCAGCTGTTCGCTGCCGACTCTTTCTCTGCGCGTTGCGATGTCCTGCAGCTCACGCTCGTCGGCCTGCTTGTCGAGTGAAAGGCGATGTACCCGCTCCTGAAGATCGCGCAACTCGGTCTGACGTTTCTCGACTTCATTGCGAGCGGACGCAAGCGCAGTGCGCACGGACTCTTCTTCGGCGACACGTTTGGCGACGGCGTCGGTGCATTCGTGGAGCTCGTCTTCCAGTCGGGCGCGCTCAGTGGCAGCCGCCTTGAGATCATCACTAACGCGACCAGCCACGGCACTTCCTTCCTGGCGTTCTTCCTGAGCCCGCTGCCTGCGCGTCTCCGAGTTGCGCTGCCGCTCTTCTGCGACGGCGATCGATTTCCGGAGCTGCTGGGTATTTTCGCGAAGATCCGTTACGAGACGGGCGAGCTCACCTCGCTCGCCTTCTGATGCCGCGCGCGCTCCATGAGACGCGTCACGCGCGGCTTCAGCGGCGACAACAGCTTCTTCCTCTGCGGGGACGTCGCCTCGCAGCACCGCAACTCGTTCCTCGAGTCGAGCAAGCTCGTCACGCCATGCGTCCATTTCCCGCGCTGCAAGTGCGATCTCAACCGCGAAGCGGCGTGTCGTCAGCTCCGAATGTCTCTCTGACCGCTTCCGCTGGCGTGCAAGTGACCTGACCTGCGTCTGGACTTCGGAAATCAGATCCTCGAGCCTTCCGAGGTCCGTAGACGTTTCTTCCAGTCTGCGTTCGGTGCTTCGCTTTCTGTCCCGATAAAGACCGATCCCGGCTGCTTCCTCGAATAACTCGCGCCGGTCGTCCGGGCGGTCGGAAAGCAGGGCATCAATCATCCTGGATTCGATAACTACTCCGGAATCCGCGCCCAGTCCCGTTCCGCGGAGGAGATCGTGAATGTCCCTCAGCCGGCAGGGAGCCTTGTTCAGGAAGTAATCGCTTTCGCCTGATCGACTAAGGCGGCGTGTGATCACGACCTCCCGGAAGGGAACGTCAAGCACTCCCGCATCGTTGTCGAAGTGAAGGGAAACTTCGGCAACATTGACGGGGCGCCGCGCCGACGATCCCTGGAAGATGACTTCGTCCATCTTTGCGCCGCGCAGCGCACGCGCGCGCTGCTCGCCAAGCACCCAGCGAACTGCATCAGAAACATTGGATTTTCCGCAACCGTTCGGACCGACTACCGCTGTTACGCCCGGCTCAAAGAGGAGCTCGGTGGAATCCGCAAAAGATTTGAAACCGTGAAGCTCGAGCTTAGTCAAACGCACTTACGGATTTCTCCCTGTTCGATAAACGAGAACCGGAGTGATTCCGGCGCTTTTAAGCTGGTCGGCAAACTGTTTCGTCTCACCGGCATTTGAAAACGCGCCGGCATAAATCCGGGCGGTGCCATCATCCTGCGTCAATCCGTAGACCGAAATGCTGCTCTTCGAGAGACTGTCCACTGCTTTTCTCACGCGCGCCGCCATGCCTGCGTCGGCCGCAATACTGTCAACGAGGAATGCCAGCGGAGTTTCAACTACGGCGCCCGCACCGTCGGGGACAATCCTTCTTCTGCGCAGAGAGACGAGGAGTGAGTCGGCGTCCTCGCGCTTCGCGAAGGCTCCGCCGATAACCTTGTACCACAATGCCTGGTCCGGCCCGACCGGAATCGCTGATACGGTCCCCGCTGGAATAGATGACCGGTATTTCCGCAGAGTAAAAATAGCACCACTCTGTGTATTTGCCGCGAGAATTTCGACGGAAAACCGGCTGGATTTTGACGAATCGGCAGCATTGAGAACCGCGGGTATGCCCGCAATCGCGGCCGTTGACGAGGACGCCGTCAGCGCAGTGGACGAAATCGCCGCCGACGAATCCGCCGCGACCGTGGCCGGACCTTCCGATGGCTGGCGGAGCCAGAAATACTTCAGTCCAGCGGCAACCCCTGCCGCGATCACGAGAAGTGACGCGAAAATGGTCAGCGTACGCTTCCACGGAAACCCCTCTCCCGTTTTCTTCTCCTCGCGACGCATGAGCGGGTCGGAAATACGGGCAATCACGCGCGCGTGAGGCGCGGCCGCTACCCGGTCGATCCCCACCAGCACTATTCCATCCACCTGAGCGATCAACTCATGAATCGTCTCAGCTTCGCCGGGTGCGAGGACGAGCAAAAGGGAGCCTGCCTCGAGAAGGCGTTCTGCATACGCTTTCCAACGCCTGCTGCGGAACATCTGAACCTGGTCTACTGGCTCCGTTCCGCTCCCAATCACCGAAAGTCGCACGTTCCCGGCGGCAATGCGGGCGGCCGTCGCAAGCGAAACTCCATAGGCAAAGCAGTCTGAGACTCCAGGTGCGTCGTCCGCCACTTCAAGGAGCCGGTCTATCGTCTTGGACGCCCAGAGATTGGCAATCACTACAGACCGATAGGGCGCCTCCGCGTCAGAAATGCCAAGTGCCGCGAATGTGGCAGCGGCTTCATCCACACTGGTAACGACTGCGGCGCTGTATCTGCGAAGCTTTGGTGCGACCTTCCGGCCGCCCTCGCGCCAGCCTTCGTTCTCCCGCGCGAGAAGCTCCCCGCTCACGGGTACCCCTCGTAAACCCAGAACGTGTGACCGGATTGCCTGCCAACGCGGTCCGCATCTTCACGGGACGTAAAGGGCCCAAGTATAACGCGGAAGATCGGCGCACCATTGCTCACTGTCTGAATCACTCGCGGATGATTGCCGTTGACTGTGATCGTATTCGCTACATCATGCGCGCTACTTTCGCGCAGAAGAGCAGCGAATGATAGCGTGAATTGCCGCTGCGGTGGGGCGGAAACAGCAGTGTCCTGGGGAATCGGAACGGCTATCGTGTCAGAGGCGGTGTTATTGGTCGGTGTCGCGGAATCAACGCGTGCGGAATCACCCGACCCGAAAGTCACCGGCTCGTCCACGCCCTCCGCGCGGGGGCGGAATCCATTCCAGGTAAAGAAAAACCAGAAATCCCGCATTCCGTTCGAGACTGTCCTCGTGACCCTCCCTGATTCAGGCTCGATGAAAACCGCACTCGAATCACGCGCAACAACCAGCCTTCCGTCCGGAGCAAACGCCGGCAGGTCGCTCGTCCACCTCGACGCTTGCGTTTCCATCAGCCGACTGGTTCCAATTGCGATCACCCAGACCGAATCCGCTGTTGGATGCTTCGCGAGGAGATACCTGCCGAGCGGGTCCATGCGCAGCTGGGTCGGCGCGTCAGGAAGTTTTATGGACTGCGTCACCTTTTCTTCGTATCGGTCCACTACGACGATTTCTGCCCGCCGCTTGAACGCGACAAAAATCCTGTCACCGCTCGGCGTTGGCTGGAGGACCGCTGGCTTATCAGGCAGGCGGATGGGCGCAACTATTTCGAGAGTGCGCAGTCTTACACCAACCAGCCTGTCTCCGCCCGAGAAATACAGTCGGTCACCTGCGACTGCCGAAACCGACCGTATTGCATTGGAGAGTTTGGCCGTCGCGATTGCGGAATCCTCGGGCGGGCGAAGCAGCCAGATACTCGTGGTAGTGCTGTTCCCACCTGCAACAATTATGGATCCATTCGACTGAGGAAAAACTGCGCTAGCTGGGATTGGGGGCTTGAATGACCATTCTCCTCCAGCGGGACTCAGGCGAACCACATTTCCTTTCGGATCGATGCCGTAGATGTCTGACCCTGGGGCGGCTGCAAGTCCCGTAAGCTTGGTCTTGCCTGCGTTGCGGACTTCGCCCGAACGAAGATCGATGCGGGCGGCAAGTCCCTTGGTGTCTACGTATGCTACCACGCCGGCGTCCGGGTCGAAGCCGAGAATTTTCGAAATTGTCGCAGTGGCTGCTGACCGCCAGATGACCGAGTCCGGGGCGGGGAGCAGCGCTGCCCTGACTATTCCGCCTGCACGTGAAGCGCGAACGGCTATTGCATCGGGTCCCCGCGAAGCGGACGATGAGGGGGCTGACGACTGCTGGTTCTCGTCACCTTTGCAGGCGACAAGAACCAGTGTCAGTCCGATAAGTCTTCGGAGTACGGTTAGAAGCTTGGGCCTAGCGAGAACGTCCAGTTTGCTTTCCGACCCGGGATATCCTTTGGAACCGCGTAGTCCCACCGGAGAATTGCGATGTTGAAGAGATTTACGCGAACTCCGAAACCATAGCTGGTCAACGGATATCGCATTGTCTGAAAGTTATAATCAGCGGGCTTCGAGAGCGAGACTGTTTGTCCTTTGCTCCACGCCAAGCCGGCGTCATAAAATACCACTGCGTCAACAGGGGGAAGCCCGATTGGCAGTGACCCCAGGTCAAACCGGCGAATCAATGGGAACCTGATCTCTGCATTGCCCACGGCCACCCGGCTTCCGACAAGCTGAACTGTATTGCAGTTCTGGGTAGACCCGATCGTGGAAGTGCATTCATATCCATAGAAGTTCGCGCGGTCGTAGCCGCGGACGTACTCCGGCCGTCCGACGTATTTGGGGAATACTCCTTCATCCCGGCCGACGGCCGCGTTGAAGAGGCCCCGAACTGCAAAGGTGAGTGAGTTGAACCGGATGGGAAAATACTGGCGGTAGTCGCCCAGATAATCGATCCACTTCAAGTTTCCAAGCGCGGGCGAAACCTGGAATCGCGCGCGTCGGCCGCTGATCGGGCCGGTGGACGTTGCCAGAGTGTTGTCAGTTATGAACGCAACCTGTGGAGCCAGGAAATTGTAGGCGGGTTCCTTACTCAGCGTTTGCAGTGTCTGCCCGGTGCAGCCGTTGGAATAGCAATCCTGGACGAGTGCAACACTGGAGCGATCGATGTTGTTGAACTGCACTCCTGTCTCGAATCTCGTGAAGCGATTGAGTGGATATGTCCCAGTGGAGAAGCCCGTCCGGAGGACGTAGCGCGTGTATGGAATCACATACCGCTGGCCGCCGTTACTCAACTGGATGACGTCGTATCCACTGGACTGCGGCAGAAAGACCGGTTCCTGATACGCGCCAACTGTGTACTGGAATCGTCTGCTGAGATTCGTGTAGGCAGCGAGGACGCTGGCATCGCTAAGCTGACCATAGACCGATGCCGAGAGCGCAATCTGGTGGTTGGAAAGCAGGTCGCCCAATACAATCGTCGTACCGCCCTGAAAGCCACTCAGCCCATATTGGTTTCCTGTTGCGTATCCAATCTGCGGCTGGGAAATGTAGTCCGGCCTGAATGCGACCTTGTATTTGTACTCCTTGAAGCGCGTCGTATCCGGCAATCCGAACCTCGGGTCGTCGAGCAGCTGCGCAATGTTGGTCACTCCGCCGTCAACTGTCTGATCGGTAGCAGGAACGTCAGACGACCGGCGCGAACCAGCTGGCGCGCGGTAAGTGGACGACTGCAGCCCGAGCTTTTCGGCCGCCGTCAGCGAGTCTGCTTTTTTCGCATCCGCTACTTTGTTGGCACTTGTTTCTGCAACCGCGTTCGCGCGCCGGACGAGTTCGACATTCCGTCTCAATGAGCGCGGATTATCGATCGCATAGATCGAGTAATCCTGGTTTTCGTAGTACGTAAACACCATTCGGTCGGTGGCACGTGACCAGCTGATCGCCGGACTGTACTCAGTGATGGCGGATACCCCGGTCACGAGATTGGTAACCTGCGAATATTTCTGGGTCGCCAGCTCGTACATGAAAATTTGTGGCGCACCCGTGCGGTCGGAGATGAATGCCACTGACGTTCCGTCAGGGGACCAGACTGGATTGATATTCAGCTTCGCCTGATTCGCGGGCTCTGATATGGCTCCGGTCTGCATGTCGTAAAACGCAATTCTCCATTCGGGAAACTTGAGCAGCTCGAATGAGGCTTCAGGAGAGCGATCGGTTGCAAAAACAATTGTCCGACCATCGGGGGACCAGTTCGGCATAAGGTCGCCGAATCTGTCGTTGGTAAGCTGACGAAGATTCTTTCCGCTTGCGTCCACAACGAACAGGTCAGTGATTCCGCCCTTGGTTCCGCTAAATACAATCCTGCTGTCGTCGGGCGACCATGTCGGGCCCGTCATGCCATCGAGATCTGTGTCGATTCGATGCACGATCTTCTGCGTCGATGGCTCCATGATGTAGAGGACATCCTTGCCTTCGCGCATGGCGGTAAAGGCGAGGTACTTACCGTTGTTGGAGAATGCGCTCTGCGAGTACAGCAGGCGAAGCTCTTCGAAGTTCGGATCAAGCGTGCTCTTGACCAGACGCTTGATTCGCTTGCCGGTCTTTGCATCGCCAAGCCAGAGATCAATGAAAACTTCGCCGCGGCTGAATTCTCCGTTGGAAAGAAACGCTATGTACTTGCCGTCATTGGAAAGCGTTGGGGCAAGAAAGATTTCTCCGCCGCTCAGCTTGTGAGTGAGAAGCGGCTGCGCATAAGCGCGAGCGCGATCCATTCCCGATGCTTCCCTGAGGTAGCGCGAGAGAACCCATTCTCTCCAGTCGCTGCTCAACTCGTCAACCGGAAGTCCCAGCACGCGCTGAATGGCGCGCTCCACTCCGACGCTTGGCGTGGCCTGAAGGACTTCACCAATTGCCGCATCACTCCAGCGCTCTCCGACGTACTGCCAGAGCGATTCTCCGAAGCGGTATGGGAAAAATTTGTCGGGACGATCTGTCATCTGCGCCAGCGTCGGAACATTTCCCGAGACCGCCGCATCCCGCAGCCAGTTTGTCGTCAGGGTGTGGTTCGGACCAATGGCTAGATACTCGGCCATTCCTTCCATGAACCAGAGCGGCGGATTGATTCGCTCGAGATTCTGCTGATTCGCCCCGGCCTTGCCACGCGCGAAGATGTCGTACTGGAATTCGTGCACCATTTCGTGTGTGAGAACACGCTCGAAGCTGCGATAATCACCCGTAAACGGCAGGATGAGCCTGTGACGGCTTGACTCGGTTACACCGCCCGTGCCTTCGCCCAGATCTCCAGTGATGTTGTTCTGCCCGAAGTCGGCGCGCGACGCATAGAAGATGAGCGGCTTTTTTTCGCGGAACTGATGCCCGATTACCTGCGCCAGACGCGCATAGGCGCGCTCTGCCATCCGCGCTCCGTCCATTGCCGCGACTTTTTCTTCGGGATAGTAGTGAACGAGGAAATGCTCTGTTTCGTAGACTCGCCAGTTGAAGTGCTTGTACTGGACCTGGTTTTGTCCGAAGTACCCCTGCGCGCCTGCAGCCTGCGCGACGAGCAGCGCGGCCGATGCGGCAAATCCCCGTATCACTCTCATTGTGTGGCTCCCGTTGTCTCGATGCTTACCTGTTCAGCGTCGCTCCAAAGCCGTTCGATCTGATAGAATGCGCGAAGTGCCGGGTGAAACACATGCACGACAAAATCAACAAAATCGAGCAATACCCAGCGTCCCCCCTGCATACCTTCGGAGTGGTGAACCCTGAAACCCTCTTTCCTTAACACTTCTATAATGTTTTCCCCTATCGACCTTACATGTGTATCCGACGTGCCACTGGCGATCACGAAATAGTCGGTCATGTCTGTGACGCCCTGAAGATTCAGAAGGACGACGTCGTTGGCTTTCATGTCGAGACACACATTGGCAGCGCGCTGCGCGGCACTTGTTACTACAGGTAGAGAAGTCGCCATTCGGGTGGTTAGAGGGAGTCAGCCGGGCAACCGCCATAGTCGGAAGCCGCTCAGCATCTACTGTATCATACGACTTGCACGAAAGTTCCGCTTGGCCTGGAAACGTGCATTTCGCACGCCAGCTGCCGGAACGAAAAAAAGCCCGAAGCGACCGCTTCGGGCTTTTGGCTTCGAGCAAGACTACTGCTTGATGACCCAGACCTTGATTTCCGGATGCACGTCGGCATGCAGGCGGATCGGAACGCGATACACGCCAAGAGCGCGAATCGCGTCATGCAGCTCGATCTGGCGCTTCTCAATGTGGAAGCCCTGCTGTTCGAGCTGCTGGGCGATATCCGCTGAGGTAACGGAGCCGAAAAGCTTGCCCTCTTCGCCGACGCGCGCGGAGAAGGTGAGCGAGACCTGCTCGAGCTTGGCTGCGACTTCTGAGGCTGCGCCTCGGCGCTGCTCTTCGGCGCTATCCAGACGCTGGCGCTCCTGTTCGATCCGCTTCCGATTGCCCGGCGTCGCTTCGTAAGCGAGGCCGCGCGGGAGGAGGAAATTCCGGCCGTAACCTGGCGAAACCTTAACGATGTCTCCGGGGTGTCCCAGCTTCTCGACTGACTGTCTCAAAATGACTTCCATGCCTATTCCTTTCTCAAACGGTTATCGCCGGTACAGCGAGGCTCAAGCAATCTGAGCTCTTTTGCGCCAATCCAGCCAGGTATCGCCCAGCCCCAAGCCGAGCGCGAGTATTCCAACAAGAGGCCACGCCAGAAGCGTGGCGAAAACAAGTGCAACCATCAATGCCCGGCCTTTTGTCATCCATGTCAGAATACCAAATCCGCGGAGGACGTAAAGCGAGCCAAAAAAGACCAGAAGGTTCAGCCCGGCGGTTCGCCCCTCAATAAAGGGGGGCAACAGAAAAATAGTCGCTCCAACGGCCAATCCCCAGACGAGCTGGTCATTGAACCGGAATTCCCGGAGTTCACCTAGCGGTGGACCTACCGGAAGGGTTGAAAACCGATGGTAGAACGACCATGCGAGCGCGAGCGCCGCAAGTGACTCGAGTCCGAGAAACGCAGCCATGAGCATGGTGGAATATTTCGGGATGGATCGGAGCTGTGTCTCGCTCATCGCAACCGATGCTTCGAGCGTGGGGGATTTGGCCGTCAGATCCCGCCACTCCTTGGACTCAGATGTCTTTTGCAGCGAAGCCAGTGATTCGGCGTTCCGGCGGCCAAACTCGCTTTTGGCCACATCCGCGATTCTCTGAATTCCGCCCGAACCACCTGCTCCCACAGCGAACGCAATCACCGTTGCAGCACCGAGCGATGCTAGAGCCCGGGAGAAAAAAGGAACGCCCGTGGAAAGCACTGCTGACAACCCGAAACACGCAGCGAGGAGAAGAGCCCAACCCCTGGCCATGAAATCGTAAGGGCTGCCCGCTGGCCCGGCGCTTTGAGCAAGCATCCAAACAGCTACGGCTGTCCAGACCGCGGCGAAGGCGAGGCGTTCCCCATTTCTCCATCCGGCGAGGGCGCACGCCGCCACGGCCGGAACCACAAGGAGGAATGTCTGCTCGATGGGTAGCAGGACGCGGACGTGGGGCACGAGCGGCAGGATCATGAATGCCGCCGTCGCAAAAAAAAGCCGCCGCCACGACTGCCTTACAGGCTGTGTTGCGACGGCGGCTGTCATTCGTTAAGCCTGATGTCCGCGTGTATACGGAATCAGCGCGAGGTAGCGCGCGCGCTTGATGGCAGTGGAAAGCTGGCGCTGGTGGCGCGCGCAGGTTCCGCTCAAACGGCTTGGAAGAATCTTGCCCATATCGGTGATGAAACGGCCGAGGGTGCGATCATCCTTGTAATCGATCCAACGTACGCGCCCTTCGCAGAAGGGGCAGCTTTTCTGTGGTCTACGCATTGTTATTAATCCTCGTCGTCGTCGTCGTCATCGCGACGCGCAGCGGCCGCGAGGTCTTCTTCACTCATGTGCGGAGCACCGACTTCATGCTCGTGCAGAGTGATGATGTAGCGCATTACGCTGTCATCGAGCTTGAGTGCGCGCTCGAATTCCGGAAGAACGCCAGGCTCAGCGGCGAAGCGGGCGATGACGTAATACCCGTTTTCCTTGGTGCCAATGGCGTAGGCGAGCTGGCGGCGACCCCAATGCGTAACTTCGGGCGTTCCTTCGCCCAGCATTCCGTGGAATCGGCTGATTTTGTCGGTGATGGCGGCGTCTTCGAGCGTGGAGTCGAAGATGTATACCGCCTCGTAATTACGAGGCATCTGGCAAAGCTCCTTTGGTCTTGGCCCCCCGTTCGTTGCCGGAGCGGGAGGAGGTTGGGTTTTTGGCCGGAGCGGCCGTTTTTGAGACTGTGGAAAGATACTCTGGACTGGGCTTAACTACAACGGCTCCAGCCATTTCGTAGTGATGGGCAGTTGGTTGTTTTCAGTGTATGCCCTTTCAAACATTGAAACGGAAGAGCAAAACGTCCCCGTCTTTCACGACGTACTCTTTTCCTTCGGAGCGAACCGAACCCTTTTCCTTGGCTCCCTTCCATCCGCCGAGCGAAATGAACTCATCATATGCCACAGTTTCTGCGCGAATAAATCCACGCTCGAAGTCGGTGTGAATGACAGCGGCAGCCTTCGGCGCGGTGTCGCCATTGTGAATCGTCCAGGCGCGAACTTCCTGCTCTCCCGCCGTGAAATAGGTGTGCAGTCCCATCAGGTGATAGCCCGCGCGGATCAAGCGGTCCAGGCCGGCCGACTCAAGACCCAGTGACGACAGGAAGTCCGAGCGATCTTCCGGCGGCAGCTCCGCCAGCTCGGCTTCGATGCGTGCCGAGAAGGGAACTACTTCAGCGTGCTCTCCACTTGCCGCGACGGCGGCGCGAAGAGCTTTCAGGTGCTCACCTTCATCACCACTCAGCTCCGAATCACTGACGTTCGCTGCGTACAGAACGGGTTTGGTCGTGAGAAGGCTCAATGGCGCAAGAACGGCGAGATCCTCCTTCGACAGCTTCGCTTCCCAAAGCCCTCTTCCTTCCTTCAGAAAAGCGTAAGCCTTCTCCAGCGCGCCGAGCTCCGCGAGCGCTTCCTTGTCACCTGTCTTCGCAGCCCGTTTGGTCTTGTCGAGGCGCTTCTCCATCGAAGCGAGATCGGAAAGCGCGAGCTCGAACTCTATGACTTCACGGTCGCGTACTGGGTCCACCTTGCCCATGACGTGCGTGACGTCTTCGTCCTCGAAGCAGCGCACAACGTGCACAATCGCGTCGGTCTCACGGATGTTCGCCAGGAACTTGTTGCCAAGTCCTTCTCCCTCAGCAGCACCCTTGACGAGTCCAGCGATGTCAACGAACTGCACAACAGCCGGGACTGACTTCTTGGGCTGCACAATATCCGCGATCGCAGCAATCCGCGTATCGGGAACTTCCACCATTCCGACGTTCGGCTCCACGGTACAGAACGGATAGTTCGCCGCCTCAGCCTTCGCCGAAGTAAGCGCATTGAACAAAGTGGATTTTCCGACGTTTGGCAGCCCAACAATTCCAAGTTTCAGCATTTATTCAAAAAGTTTATTGCGATAACAAAACAAACTCACTGCAGTAGGAGTCAAGGAGTTGGAAGGAGTAAATGAGCTACTTCATGGTAACTGCAACTACAACTGCCCGATTAGTAACCCCAGCATTCGCAGTTTCCTTTACTCCTTCAATCTCATTTACTCCTATTGCAGTGAGGTTGCAGTTAAGGAGTCAGAGTTCCGAATCGTCACTTTCTTTTGCGGCACCGGCGTTATGCACATTCATGGCTTTTTCTATTCCGTGATGCACCCAAAGATCGCACGCATCCGTGAGTTTCGGCATCAGGTCAAGAATTGTCTCCCGCTCATCCTTTGCAAAAGGCGCGAGCACGAAGTCAGCGAGATCCTTGTAAATCCCTTTGCGTTCGTCGGACGGACCAACGCCGATCCGAAGTCGCGGATACTCGATGCTTTCGATCACATGCTCGACATTACGCAGCCCGTTGTGTCCGCCCGCACTTCCACGCGCACGCAGCCGATACCGTCCAACCGGAAGCGCGACATCGTCCACCACGACTAGCAGGTCCTTCGCCGGTGCCCAGAACGGTCGGCGCAGAAATGTCTTCAGCGCCTGGCCACTCAGGTTCATGAATGTCTGCGGCTTCACAAGACGAACTCGATGCAGTCCCAGCATTCCCTGCGTTACCAGCGAATCCTGGTCCTTTCTCCACCCATCGAAATGCCAAACGTCGGCCAGGTGGTCGAGTACCCACCAGCCGACGTTGTGACGTGTTGCCTCGTACTGTCGCCCCGGATTTCCGAGGCCCAAGATGACCTTCAACGTTTAGCGGAAGACTACTTCTTCTCTTCCGCCGCCTCGTCTTCGTCAGCCTTCGCCTTGCGAATGACTTCAGGCTCGGCCGCCGCTGCGCCTTCTTCACCTTCGACAGGCGCTACCGTCTCAACCACTGCACGCGGCGCGGAGACCACGCAAACCGGCGAAGACTTGTCGCCGAGGACTTCGACACCGTCCGGCAGCTTGATCTCATCGATGTGAATCGACTGACCGATAAGGAGGTGATCGATGTTCACGTCAATGTGGTTCGGAATGTTCGCCGGATCGACGCGGATTTCGAGATCGCGCATTGTCTGGTCGAGCACGCCGCCGCTAAGACGAACACCTTCGGAGACGCCAACGAGAATGAGCGGAACGCGCACCGTGATTTTCTCACCGGCAACGAGTTCCTGAAAGTCAACGTGAAGAATCTGGCGCTTGAATGGATGGCGCTGGATTTCACGAATGAGGGTTCTCGAGCTTTTTCCGCCTACGTCGAGATCAATGACGGTGTTTTCCGCGGAGATCGCGCCAAGCAGCTTCTCCAGCTCGCGTGTGTCGATCGCAAGGGACTGGGGCTTACGCTTGTGTCCGTAGATGGTTGCGGGAACCTTGCCCGCGCTGCGCAGTGTGCGCGCCGCGCCCTTGCCGGATTCGTTTCTCGCTGTCGCTGAAAGATTTGCAGTTGCCATAAAAACTTCTTCCCTTAGTTACTCGAAAAGCGAGCTGACAGATTGCTCGCTGTGAATGTATCGGACCGCCTTGCCCAGCAGCTCGCCAACCGACAAAACAACGAGCTGCGGAAATCTTTTTTCATCAGGAATCATGATGCTGTCCGTTACCACGACTTCCTTGATTGGTGCATTGCTCAGTCTCTCAGAAGCAGGGCCACTCAGCAGCGCGTGGGTCGCACAGACAAAAATGTCCAGCGCCCCGAGATTCTTGAGTGCTCTTGCAGCTTCCGTGACCGTTCCTGCCGTGTCGATCATGTCGTCCGCAAGAATGCAATGCTTGCCTTCGACTTCACCGACGACGTTTACAACTTCAGAGACATTCGCCTTCGGCCGACGCTTGTCGATAATGGCGAGTGAACCGTTCAATCTTTTGGCAAAGCCCCGGGCCATTTTCGCCGAGCCGACGTCCGGCGCAACGATTACTGGCTCACCGAGCTCTTTCTTGCGAAAGTGCGAAACAAAAACCGGTGCTGCGTACAGGTGATCTACCGGAACATCGAAAAATCCCTGCAGCTGGTGTTGATGGAAATCGAGTCCCACGACGCGGTCGGCTCCGGCTGTCACGATCATGTTCGCGAGCAGCTTTGCACCAATTGCGACGCGGGGCTGGTCTTTCCTGTCCTGACGCGAGTAGCCGTAGTACGGCATCACGCAGGTTATTCGCGCCGCCGATGCACGCTTTGCAGCGTCGATCAGCAGCACCAGCTCCATGATATTGTCCGAGGGCGGGTTCGTCGGCTGCACGATAAAAACATCGTTTCCACGAATGTTCTCATCTATGCGTACGAAGATCTCGCCATCTGCGAAGCGGGTGACCGTTGCACTGGCCAGATCCACTCCAACATTCCGTGCGATCTCTTCTCCGAGGCGCGGGTTTGCCGAGCCGCAGAGAATTTTCAAGCCGTGACTGGGTACGGAAAGTCCGTCCATGCCTAGGCAGCCTTTAAAGTTAAATGGGAGAGGGAGTTAGTTCAATTGCCCCCGGTGGATTCGAACCACCATTCTCGGATCCAAAGACCGATGTCCTGCCATTGGA
>JBKJPM010000082.1:0-2536 GCA_046595175.1 Gemmatimonadaceae bacterium | reverse complement strand
AGCTCGCCGGATTTTGAGTCCGGTGCGTCTACCAATTCCACCACCCGGGCGCGCTGTGGAATCTAATAGTTTACTCGGCTCAAAAGGACCATGAATGGAATCTGAAGAATATGATGTGATGGCGGCATCCGAGGACCGCATGTGGTGGTTCCGCGGACTGCATGAATGGATGCTGGATCGGCTCCGGGAGCTCTCACTCTCCCGCAATGCTCTACTACTAGACTGTGGAGCAGGTACCGGCGGATTTGCAAAGAAAGTTTCCGCGCGATTTCCAGAGCTGGATTTCATCGCATTGGACATTGATGCGGAAGCAGTTCGCTACTTCTCCAGAAAGTCAGAGAAGCCAATAGTGCGTGGCAGTGTAAACTCCCTCCCCTTTGCGACGAACAGCTTTGCGGTGATTGTCGCGTCGGACGTCCTGTATCACAGTGCGGTTGAAGAACCCCGCGCGATTAGCGAGTTGTATCGCTGTCTCACACCCGGGGGACATCTCCTGCTCAACCTTCCTGCGTACAGCTGGATGAAATCGTCCCACGATGAACGAGTGCACACGGCCAGGCGGTATACAGCGAAGAGAGCGGCAGAAACACTTCGCTCAGGCGGCTTCCAGATTCGCGAAGCAAACTATCGGAACGCGTTTCTATTTCCGATCATGGCGCTATTCCGGCTTACAGTAGGCCGCTTTACGACCAAGAGCGATGTAGGTGATTTCCCGGCATGGCAGGAGTCACTCTTTGGGAAAATCATAGGGTTTGAGAATAGACTTGCACGCCGCGGGGTGCGGTTCCCGTTTGGTGGGTCGGTGTTTGTGCGCGCCGTGAAATAATTGCGGGCGAGTTGCGCCACCACTCAGCGGAGCAATTCAGGAGGCGGACCTCGCCTTCCATCGTCCGCGCGAGCGCGACGCATTTGCTCCATCCGGTTTCTCATCTGCGTCTGCAGGCCGAAATACTGGGCTCTTTGTCGCGGGGTAAGAAACTTTTTCAGTTCCCCCTGCTCCGATTCCATCAGATCTAGTCGTCGGCGCTCGAGAAGAATCGTCGAATCCATTAGCGCAGAAAGCCTGTCTGGTGATCCATTGTCGCCTGCTTCGATCTGGTCCCGAATCGCCATCCGAACGGTTCGCTCCTGAATGAGCAGCGCGATCCGGTCGCGGTCGAATTTCCGGTTTGCGGCGTTCAGCTGCTGGAATTGGAGTTCGGTTAAACCAAGCCGCTTCTGAACGATTTCACCCATGCGCTGACGCAGCTGCTGCTCAACCTGGGCCCGCTCCGGCGGTCCCATTCCCGGTCCACCAGGTCCGGGCTGTGCTCCGGCCTGCGCATTTGCCGCAGCCAGCATAATCAACCCGAACGCAAAAGTTCTCATGATCACCCTTCTCCCTTGTTCTCTGAAATTGCGTTCACCGGAGAAAACTGTTCCGGCTCGGCGACGGGAACTGCCGCGAGTGCGTCAACATCCTTCAGAAGCGACGTCAGCTCGCCCGTGGTCATTTCATCCAGTCCGCTTACGAGGGCAATATCGGTTTTCGGAGCGGCCGAAGCCACTGCACGCTGACCAACTGCCTCAGCAGCCGGAGGGGACATCCGCAGAGCGGCCGGTACCGCTGCCTGATCGCGTACCTCCTGCTGCGGTGTAGCTGCAACTACTTCGTTCCTCTTGCTGACGCGATCCCCGGCTTGCCGGACGGAAATCAATCCGCCTGCCACGAGCAGAAACGCCGCGGCCATCTGTATGGATGCGCGACGATACCAGGGCAGATCCGGCCGCACCGGGATGGGTGGTGCAGGAAGCGCTCTGACAATTGTCGAAACAACCATGAATGGAACAGGAATCTGCGTGGCACGAACTACGCGAAGTATCTCGAGCTCCTCAGAGCACGCGGGACAGGTCGCGACATGCTCCTGCACGCGCCCGCGCGAACCGGCGTCGAGAGTTTCAGCTGCCAGCTCCGGAAGCTGTTCCTTGAATTCGGTATTGAAACATTCAGTCATTTAGAAACTCCTTCACTACGCGGATTGCGTTGTGATAATGCACTCTTGCCGACCCCTCAGTTGTTTCAAGCACTTCAGCGATATCCCTGTACGACATTCCCTGCTCAGCCCGAAGGCGAAAAACATCCCGCTGGGTCGGTGACAACTTCGTCATTGCGATCCGTACACGTTCCGACATCTCGGTCGCCAACATTTCATCCAGCGGATTCGCCGAACTTGAATGCGTGCTCGACCCAATCATTTCCATCTCCGGCGCGCGGGCATCTGCCCGCCTCCGGTCCAGAATCAATCTTCGTTCGATCGTAAAGAGCCAGGTCCTGAGACTGCTCTCCCTCCGAAACGATTCAATAGCACCAAACGCACGAACGAATGTGTCCTGAACAACTTCCTCTATCTCGTCCCGCTCGCCGAGACTTGCTGCAAAACGGGCGAGATGGTCAGCGTGGCGGCCAACGATTTCAGTTGCCGCCCGCTCATTCCCCGCCAGCCACTCATTAACGAGTTCTGATTCGCTCAGCGAGGAAAGACTGAAGAAAGAGTTC
>JBKJPM010000314.1:0-2616 GCA_046595175.1 Gemmatimonadaceae bacterium | reverse complement strand
GTTGAGCAGCCGCAGTTGCTCTGCCTTCTGCGCATCTACTGGAACGGCGACGGCCCCTTTCGCTGACGCGGCCGCTTCGAGATCGGCACCGGACGAGATCAGGTCGCGCGCTTGATGATCGAGACTCGCGATCAGAGTATCCAGCTGCTTCACGAGCTTCGAGACACGTGGCTGCATCGATGCATGAATCGCGGATACGATGAGGTGAACGGCTGTCTTCTCGCCGCATCCCATGCACGCACCGTCGCCTCCAACCATTGAACGGTATGTGTCTTTCTTGAGCAGGAGCGAAGACAGCACGCCGATACCTTCGTCCACATCCGAAACGTTCACGTAGCGGTCATCCGTATCAGGCAGCTTCTCCCACAAATTCCAGTTACGCCGCAGGCGCTGGAGATCGTCCTCATTCTGCTTGACTGTCACCAACGCGCCATCGGGACAAACGGCGACACACAGGTTGCACCCCTTGCATGCCTCGGGATTTATCGTGATCGAAAGAAGTCCGCCGGTTCCTTTAGTCTTTGTTTCAACCGCGTCGTAAAAAGGCTTGGTGCGAGCGAGCCGGAAATCCACCAGTCGCATGTTGACGGCCTGAAACTCAGGCTCAGCCGCGGCTATCCGTTCGGTGTCCCATCCCAGCTTGTCTGTAACGGTGCGGTAGGACGCCATCCAAACATCGTTCAGAGCTGTAGCCGGGTGCTGATCAACGAGTTTGCGTGCTTCCTTCGCCCAATGTTTCGCGATGGGCCTAACTCGGTCCATTCGCTGTCCGTTCATCGACGCATCGATTGCCGTTAGCAGAATATCTTCGACACTGTTGACCAGCCCCGGAATTGCGGAATCGGGACACTGTGTCCAGCACTGTCCGCAGCCGGTGCACTTTTCAGCGATGAAATCGGGAACTTCGAGCCGAACCCCGCTCATGTCACGAACAGAGCCCGTGGCGGCAGGAATTGCGCTGATCGCGGCGAAGGGATCTGCAATTCCATCCTGTCCGAGCTGGCACAGCGAGCAGACCTGCTCCCAAAAGCGTCCCGGGTTTCCTGGCCCCTGCTCGGCGGTTGGCGAATTGAGCGTGAGTGGAATGTGCGGCACCTTACCAGGCTCGTCGGCCGCATCGCTGTCCAGCGGCGGGACGGAGCGGACTTCGTCGAAGCCGCGTCGAATCACCCGCAGGTTGTCTTCGACAACATGCTCACCTTTCGCACCGAACTTCTTTGCCAGCTGCTTTCGGATTCCCTCGAACACCGACTTCTCACTCGCGCCCTCACGCGCGAGCAGCGAGGAGGTGGCGAAAAACGCGCCCATGAATGCGGCGCCCTGCATCCGGTAACGCAGTTCTACATCCGATGCTTCCTCCTTTGCGATTGCAAAGGCATCGAGCACGTAGAGCTTGATCTTCCGGTCTTTGATAGTCTTCCGCGCTTTGGCCGGAAGCGTCTCCCAAAAGTCATCTAGCGGAAGATCACTCTGTATTACGAAGACGCCGCCCTCTGCCAGTCCGTCGAGCGGATCGCTATGACGGAAGACATTCGGATCCGGTGACAAAACCACGTCGACATTCTTCAACTCGCAATTGAGCCGTATCGGTTCGTGCGCAAATACAGCGTAGAATGTAGTTGGCTGCCCCTTTTTTTCCGAGCCGTACTTTGGGTTCGCCTTGATGTGCATGCCGAGCAGCTCGAACGCGGTCATCGCGAGATTCTTTCCCATCGTGATCGCGCCCCAACCGCCAACTGAATGAATCCGCAGCGCTGTCGATTCCGATGGCAGGAGATTCACTTCGCCCGCTGAATGCAGTGCGAGCTCCCGCAGGTGCGGATAGTTATCGACGAGCTGCTCCTGCCATATCTGAAGCTTCGGCACCCGGGTTCCCTCGCGCAGGAAATCGACACCAAGGTAGAATTGCCGCGTACGCGGCTTGCCGGGCAGCATGTTCTCGACCGCCGCAATGATATCCCCCGGCTGAAGGTCGCGACTGCCCAACCCGAAGCACGCAGTGAAGAAATCCGGCACCTGCTCGGGAAGCAGCGATGGTAATCCGGCATAGGGGAGGGGAGCACCGCCACGAACACGTCCGTTCTCGACTCCCTTCGACATCGCCGCGCGAATCTCGCGCAGCAGCGGCGGATCCACAGCCAGCGGCTGGTCGGTCCTCTCCATCACAACCACGCCCTTTTTTCCGGCGAGTAAATCCGCGATCATGTCTGCCGGAAACGGCCTGAACATTGTGAGATTGACCACGCCGACTTTCAACCCGCGAGTAGATCTCAAATGGTCGGCAACGGCCTCGGCATTCGAGACTACAGACCCCTGTCCCACAATCACCCACTCGGCATCCCCGGTTCGGTAGCCTTGCGCGCGGCGATACACGCGGCCTGTGAGTGCAGCGTATTCGCTGAACGCGCGCTCCGTCAGCTCCTGGATATGATCGAAATAGAACGGACGCTGCGCAGCAACACCCTGTGCATAACTGTCCTGATTTTGCACTACGCCCAGCATCGCGGGATAATCCAGATCGAACGATTCCGGAATGCGACGGCGCTGCAGGCCGAACACCATTCGCTGCGACGGTGTCGGCGAATCAATGCGATCCGATGGATCTCCGAGATAGGC
>JBKJPM010000063.1:0-21416 GCA_046595175.1 Gemmatimonadaceae bacterium | reverse complement strand
AGTCAGTCAGGCGCACGCAAAAGAGCTGCTGAGCACCTCCGCGGCGTAGCGAAGTTATCGTCGCGCGAAAATCCTTATCCTGAATTCATCGCTGAAGATTTTCGCGCGACGATAACTTCGCTACGCCGCGGAGGTGCTCAGCAGCTCTTTTGCGTGCGCCTGACTGACTTTGCTTTCCGGATCGCCACCTAACATTCTCGCGATCTCTGTCACACGACCGTTGCCCGAGAGAACGGCAATATCCGCGGTCGTTACGCCGGTCCTGGCCGCCTTGGCAACTACCATATGATGGTGGGCGCGCGCAGCAATTTGCGGTAGATGCGATATCGCAAACACCTGGTGGTGCGCAGCAACATTCCTCAGCATGTCCCCGACCTGCAGTCCGACCTTTCCGCCGATCCCGGCATCAACTTCGTCGAATATCAGCGTAGGCACGTCGTCCGCGCGCGCGAGAATTGTTTTGAGGGCCAGCATGACACGGGACAGCTCCCCACCAGATGCGACCCGCGCGAGAGGACGCGCCTCATGACCGATGTTCAACGTGACAAGGAACTCGACATCCTCGGCACCCGTCGCGGCGATTTCGGGGCGCAGCACAAGACGAACTGAAAACTTCCCGTCAGCCATTCCAAGGTCGGGAAGAATCGCATCCACGGCCTTGGAAAGTTTTCTGGCGGCAGCCTTTCGCCGGTCGGTCAGCTTTGCGGCCAGGGCTGCGAGCTTCTCGGAAGCCGCCTTCTCACGCGCTTTTAGCTCGCCGATGTCGAGCGAGCCCGACTCGACGAGATTCAGTTCTGCTCTCGAGCGTCGGCCGGTATCAATCACTTCATCCAGGCTCGGGCCATACTTGCGCGTGAGATCATAAATCAGATCACGACGACGCCGCACATTTGCAAGTCGGTCCGGATCGAGCTCAATCGTTGCAAGATAATCCGATAAAGACCGCGACAATTCGTCCAGCGCGTAGAACCCGTTGTCGTAAAGCTCCTGAAAACGTGACGCCGACGAATCAATTTTCTGTAGTGACCCAAGGGATCTCGTCATGCCGCTCAGCGCACTGAGTGCACCGGCTTCATCTTCCCCAAGGAGCGCCAGGATACTTTGGACAAGCGCGCGCAGCTCGTCGGTGTTCTCCAGAATTCGCGCTTCTTCTTCAAGTGCAGCGTTTTCGCCGGCAACGAGCTTGGCTCCTTCGATCTCAGCGCATACATGCCGCAGGAAATCCGCCCGTTTCTCCGCGTCGTCCTTTCGCATACTGAGCGTCTTGATATGCCGCTGGATCTCAGCAAGTTCCGCATGTGCACTCGATACGAGCTGAAGCTGTTCCTCAGCGTCAGCGGATTTATCGAGGAGCATCCTTTGCGCGTCGGGGTCCAGCAGCGTTTGCGCCTCATGCTGCCCGTGGAGATTCACAAGCATCTTCCCCACCTCCGCGAGCGACGCAGCTGTAACTGATGTTCCGTTCACCCAGGCGCGTCCGCGACCAGCGCTGCTGATTTCGCGCTTCAGTACAAGCGTACCGCCATCAACATCGATTCCGCGCTCGTCTGCGGCAGCGAGTATTTCCTTGCGGTCCGCAATGTCGAATGTGCCCTCGACGGTCGCCTTCTCGGATCCCGTGCGAATAAGGTCGGAATTTGCGCGCTCGCCCAGCAGAAACCCCAGCGCCCCGACAATAATGGATTTACCCGCGCCGGTTTCCCCGGACAGGACATTGAATCCAGCCGCCAACGGGAGCGTTACGGATTCGATGATCGCGAAATTGCGGATTCGGAGCTCGGTCAGCATTTGCTGCCTAGTCTCTGTCGGGTAGCCCGCCCCATCCAAGCTTCACGCGAATCTTCGCAAAGAAGGTCGTCTTCTGGAAACGGACAAGCAGAACCGGACTGTCGGCGCGACGAATAACAAGTCGTTCATGGTCGCGGAAATTTGCACCGACCTGGCCGTCCACCGTGACCAAAAGCTCGGTCTCGGAATCATCCGCCTGCACCGAAATCTCGGCGGTAGCGGGAACTACGAGTGGCCGCACCGCCAATGTGTGCGCTGACACTGGCGTGATGATAATGGATTCAACTGTGGGAACAACGACCGGCCCGCCGGCGGAAAGACTGTACGCTGTCGATCCCGTGGGAGTGCAGATAACAACTCCATCGCATGCATAGGAGCCGAGAGATGCGCCGTCCACTGTTATCCCGAGCCTGACGACGCGAGCGTAACCACCCTTATGCAGGACAAAATCATTCAGCGCGCGCCATTCGTGTTTCGTCGCTCCACCTGCATCGACTGCCTGCGCGACGAGCACCATTCGCGCCTCCGCGACGTACTTACCCTCAGAAAAATCCTTAAGAGCAGTGGCGAGGTCACTTCCCTGGCAGCTTGTGAGAAATCCGAGCCTGCCAAGGTTGACGCCGAGAATCGGAATTTGCCGGCTATTTAGAAAGCGGGCGCCGCGGAGCAGCGTTCCATCCCCACCAAGTGTCAGCAAAGCATCAAGCGTATCGGGAGATTTGAGCGCTTCTTCGCCGGCTTTTACAGAACCAATATCGGGTTCAATGGACAGCTGCATACCGAGCGATTTCGCCGAAGCGCGAATCGTGCGCAGCGCCTCGGGCACTCCTTCATACCCTTTATGCCCGATTATTCCGAGTCGCATCAGATCGCGCGCAGGTGGCTGCGGGCCGGAATCTCGCCGCGCAGCGCAAGACGCGCCCAGCGAGCAATACCGGCCGCATCCAATTCGGTAACCGCCAGCTGTCTGGCGCGCGGAGCCTGCTCGATCAACCGGTCGGGAACACCATGCGCAATCACCCGCACCGACGGCTTTATGGAAGCGATGGTCGCAGCCATGAACGCGCCGAAGCCGTTTACAACGGTTCCTTCCTCGACAACGAGGATGCGGGTGTGTTCATCCAGAATCCTTCGCAGGGTAATCTCGTCATACGGTTTCAAGTAGCGGCAGTTCACGACTGTCGCGTCAATCCCGTCAGTTGCGAGTGTGGATGCAGCTTCAAGCGCGGGAAGCACCATGGTACCAACGGCAAGAATCGCGAGTCGTTCGCGTGATGTATCAGTCGCTGCCTGGCGAAGAACTTCCCATGTTCCGTAAGGAGCCGCTTCGATCTCTGCAATCTGCGGAACCAGTTCCGGAGATGCGTCGCGGGGATAGCGAATACAGAATGGGCCGCCTTCGTGTTTCACCGCGGTGCGCAGCAATCCAAGCATCTCGGTTCCATTCTTGGGCGCTGTCACTGTCATTCCCGGTACTGCAAGCATGTAGGCAATGTCGTACAGACCCATGTGAGTCGGGCCATCTTCCCCGACCAGTCCCGAGCGGTCCATGCAAAAAGTGACGGCCAGCTCCTGAATCGCGACGTCATGAATCACATTGTCATAGGCGCGCTGCAGGAAGGTCGAATAGATCGCGCACACGGGCTTTAGTCCACGCGTCGCCAAGCCGGCCGCGAATGTGACAGCGTGGCCTTCTGCTATGCCGACATCGAAGAATCGTTCCGGAAACGCCTTTGCGAAGGAACCGGTGCCGGTTCCGCTCGGCATTGCCGCTGTAATCGCCACAACTCTGTCGTCCTCAGCGGCTAGCTCCGTAAGTCCCTTGCCAAACACGGCAGTGTATCCCGCATTCGCGGATGAAACCTTGAGCTGCTTTCCGGTAGCAGGGTCGTGCCCCGGCGGAAGCGCGTGCCACTTCTCAGTGTGCTCACCGGCAGGAAACCCTTTTCCCTTCTGGGTGATCACGTGCACAAGCCGCGGACCCGTCATGTCGCGCACAGCTTCGAGGGTGTCAACGAGCACGTCAAGATCATGACCATCAATCGGACCGAAATAGCGGAATCCCAGCTCCTCGAACAGAACACCGGGTGTCAGGAAAGATTTCATGCTCTCTTCCCACTTCCTGACCAATCCACCAACACCCGACAAGGGTCCTGGTGCGTTATCGATCACATTCCCGATCGCAGACCTAACCCGATTGTACAACGGATTCCGCTGAATAGAGGTGAGGTACTTGGACATCGCACCGACATTGGGCGCGATGGACATTTCGTTGTCGTTCAGGATTACGATGAAATCGCGGCCCGAGGCGCCCGCATTGTTTAATCCTTCGTATGACAATCCGCTGGTGAGCGCGCCATCGCCAAGGACTGAAACAACCTTGAACTCTTCACCTTTGATATCCCGGCCGGCCGCCATTCCAAGGCCAGCGGAGATTGCCGTCGCCGCGTGGCCCGCTCCGAACGCATCGTACTCGCTCTCGCCTCGCTTAAGAAACCCGGAGAGACCGTTTTCCTGCCTCAGCGTTTCCATTCCGGCATCGCGGCCGGTCAGGAGCTTGTGCGGGTAACCCTGGTGTCCCACGTCCCAGAGAATCTGGTCGCGCGGGGTGTCGAACACGCGGTGCAGTGCGATCGACAGCTCGACGACGCCGAGGCCGGCGCCGATGTGCCCGCCGGTTCTCGCGCACACCTGAATGAGGCGGGCACGCATCAGCTCTGCAAGCTCGCGCAGCTCATCACGCGTCAGCGGCTTTAGATCAGCTGGTGACTCTACGCGATCGAGAAGATTTTGGTCTGAAGAATCCATTTCGTATTAAGTGTCATGAAGCCCGAGCAACGGCAAACTCGCCCAGCGCGGACAGCCGGTCTGTCAGCAAATCCGCTGCAGCCAGTGCTCTCCTTCCCTCGGCGATTAAATCATGCGCCCGCCTGGAAGCCTGATCGATCCCCATCAAAGACGGATACGTGCTCTTGCTGAGCGTCACGTCGCGCCCCACTGTTTTTCCGAGCACATCACTCGTACTCGTTACATCCAGAACATCATCTACAATCTGAAAGGCGAGTCCAACTTTTTCGCCGAAGGCTTCAAGCGCGACCAGCTGTGCTTTGTCACATCCCCCGGCAAGGCCACCGATCACGACCGATGCACTAATCAGCGCTCCGGTTTTGGCAGCATGGGTACTTTCGAGCTCTGGCAGCGAAACCGTCACTCCTTCCGCTTCCAGATCCCTGAGCTGCCCGGCGATCATCCCGCCTCCACCAGCAGCCTGCGCCAGCCTTCTAACTATCGTACAGGAGACTCCCTCCGGCAACCTTAAAGAGGCACATGATTCCATCGCCATCTCAATCGCAATCGGGAGAAGTGCCAGGCCGGCCCGCATTGCGACTGCTGCGCCGAAAACCCGGTGGACTGTTGCCCTTCCGCGCCGCAGGTCATCATCGTCCATGCATGGCAGGTCGTCGTGAACCAGGGAGTACGCGTGAACCATCTCTACAGCCCCGGCCAGTCCGCTAACATCCCCCGTTCCCCCAACGCTATCAGATGCCGCAAAGACAAGTCGGGCCCGCAGCCTCTTACCCCCGGCCCGCATCGAGTAGCCGACGGCGTCTGCGAACTGCCCACAGCGCGAAACTTTGCCGGCTACAATTTTCTCAAGAGTTTCGTCAAAAAACTCGGGAAGGCCTTCGGCGGAGACTCGCGTTGTCAGGTATCCAGGTCGCGAAGCGCGAGCGTTCCGTCCGCCAGTTCTACAAGCTGTCGCACACGGGTCTCCGCAGACGTCAGAGCTGTTGAGGCATCCCTGAGGACAGCAATCCCTTCCTCAAAAAGGCGAAGCGATTCATCCAGGTCAACCGATTCGAGCTCCAGCCGCTCCACAATTTCTTCCAATCGCTGGAGATTCTGCTCGAACGTCGGCGTGTGTGGTTTCGCTTTCTTGCGGGGCTCGGCCATTCTTCAACCTAACGGATTGGCGGCTCCGAGATAGCGATCCTTCAAGACCTGGCGGTGGTGGCGCTCGTGGCCGGCCAGGATGTATGCAATTGCGCGAACCGAGATTCCGTTCCCGTTTGCACTTCCTTTTTTCTTCCACGCTGCATCGTCAAGGTTGCCGAAGAACGCGAGTGTAGCCGCTCGCACCACCTCGAACTCTGCGATGATTTTCGAAAGTGGGAGAGAATCGAAAGATGCACCGCGAACATATTCGTCCTCCTCAAATCCGGGGAGCGACTGTGTATCCCCCCTCGCGATGCAAAGAGCGCGGAAAACGAAGATTCGCTCGGCGTCCGTGAGATGACCCAGCAGCTGCTTGATACTCCATTTCCCGTCGGCATAACGGAAGCCCGCGTGATCCTCGGGGATTGCGCGGAGTGTTGTCATCGTTTCCGAAAATTGTTGCTCGAGATTAGCGACTATGTCGCCGTCAGGAACAAGGTCTATGTACATCCCATAGTACGGGTTGAATTCGCCGGTTTCTGGTCGGGCATGCATTGTATGCTGTCTCCTGGTGCTGTACGAAAATTCCTGTCGTTGTCGACCCTACATCTTCGGCACAAACATGATATGTGCGCGTGGCGTTCCCGGATTCATCACCCAGGGAACATTGTCCGCGGGCTTCTCGGAGATTCCGAGTGATGCACCAGTTGCATACGGCATGTAAATCACGAATAGCGGACGCGCGCCCACTGCTGTTCCCTTCGCTACGTCAAAACTTCCCGGCGGCCCCGTAAGAGTGTAAAGGACTGCGGGAGCTGTCGGCATCTTTAGCTTTCCGCGGCGAACTTCGGCGAATCGGGCCGAATCAACTGCACTGCCCTTCACTCCACCGGCCCGGAGCGAACGACCGCGTGCCATGAATGCCTCCATGGATTTGTGGTAGCAGGCAACGTGGAACTGCGCGACGGCAGGATCCGGAGCAAGGCAGGTAAGTGGACCTGTCCCGCTCCGAAGCGTCACCAGTTTGCCGTTCGCGTCGTAGCCCAGCACGGTTGCAGTCGCGCGAAATTCTTCCGGAGCCGGCATAACGGCAGCCGTTATCTGTGTTGCCGTCGGAAGAATGGTCCGGGTGGCAGTTTGTGCGGCAACTGTCCCAGCCGCCGCAAATGAAAGTAGTGTCGCGATGCGAATCATGGGTTCCTCAGTGAGTGGTGTAGGATTTGTCGATCAGTGCGCGTAAGCGTGGGAGCTGACTGTAAACGTTCTGTCCGGGACAGGACGTCTCTGCAAAATCTTTATGCGATGCAAGCGCACTCGAGCGGATGCGAAAATGTTTGGCGAGCGCGGGGATCAGGATATCGAGCGTGTGACTCTGGGCCGTTGTGAGCGTATCCTTGTCGAAGCTGCCTTCAATAACGACGAGCAGGTGGCCAGTGGGATCGTAAGGAGTATTGGAGTCGCCCACGTACCTCCATTCCCTTCCCTCGGCGACACGTCCATCCACACTTATATAGTAGTGGTAGGGGACATCGGCCCAGGCCGGCTTTTTCTTTCCACTGGTAAGCGAGTCGTCGCGCTGCGAGAACTCCTGCAGCGACTTGATCTTCTGCTCGAGAGTGCGATCGAAACGCATCTGCGTCCCGGTGTGGTGGATCGTGAGCCGAACCGGAACGTGCTCCTTCATCGGCAGGACCGGCGCATGTGCACCCCATGCCGCGCGCGGGACATACGTTACCCCGGCCGGAATTGGTGACGGGTCCACAGGCGGAATACACCCGATCGCGGCAAAGAGCATAAGCCCGGATAGTCTCACGAGTTGAAGGTCAGGATTGGAACAGGCGCTGTCAATGCACATATCCGGGGAGTTCACGGGTGAGTTATCTTTGGTTCAAATGAGCGGCGCGAGCGAACTACTTCCCCTTGACCCCTTCGGCAGACGCCGGCTCAAGCTCGCTTTTGTAGGAACGCACGGCGTCGGAAAAACCACGCTCTGCTTTGATCTTGCGTCTCAGCTCAAGCGCCTCGACCTCGGCGTAGAAATCGTAAAAGAAGTCGCGCGCCGCTGTCCTCTGCCGATCAACGAAGACACAACTCTTGACGCACAAGCATGGATTTTACACACCCAGATCGCCGAGGAGCTGGAAGCAGCCGCGCGATACGAGGCAGTGATCTGCGACCGCTCCGTCCTAGATAACTACGCCTATCTTGTCGCGCGCGTGGGTCGGAGACCGGACCTGGATCAGCTTGTTGAGAGCTGGATTCGCGGCTACAGCGCGCTGTTCAAGGTCCCTGTCCTCAATGCTCCCTCGTTTGATGGGATGCGCGCCGTGAGCCGGTCATTTCAAGTCGAGATCGACGCGACTATCGATCGGCTGCTGGACGAGTTCAGCGTGCCCGTCACTCTTCTCGAAGCGTCGGATCGCGAAGGCTGGATCCCGCTCGTCATGGATTCGCTCGGCTTGCCCAAGCACCCGCCACAGACCGACCTGTTTGGGAACGGAACGACTTAGTAGCTAGTCCAGGTATGGGTAGTCGGGATCGCGCAAGCGAATCGCGCGCGCAGTAGCTTCCGGTCCGGCGATTTCCATTGCGAGATCCATCAGTCCCTGACTGAGGTGTTCGCCGTAGCGAACCAGGCTCGCCGCGCGGGCTTTTCTTGCAAGCAGAAACGCGAGGAAGGGTTTGTCAGCTTTGTCGATGTTACAGGCGGGACAGGACAGCACGAGGTTGTCGCGCCGATCGTAAGCGGTTTTTCCCTTTCGCGGAGTTACGTGATCGAGCGTGATCAGTGCCGGCTTTATCTTGCGCTCACAATACGCGCAGATCGGACCATGTCGCTTGAGGAGCCACTGACGCGTCTCGACATAAGCGTTTCGCGATGTCGGCTGGGAAGTGTGCTCGGATTTGCGCGGACCGCTTCCTGGAGAACGGCGGCGGCGAGATGGGCCGGTGGGCATTACGCCAAGATAACTGTTTTTCTCGGAATGTTCGGCTCTATCAAAGTGGCGGCGAAGTAACGGCCACCGCACCAAACTCCACCCCATGCTGTTCCCGGCCAAGAGCAGTCAGCAAAGCAATCGAAAGCGCTGCACCCATCGCGACTATTGCGAGTGCCAGCGCATAGTTGCCGCCATGGCTCTGAGCAAATCCCGCTTGAAGCGTTGCGTTCGCGGACGCGAGCAGGTTGCCAAGTTGATATGTGAAACCCGGAAATGTGCCGCGCACTTCGTCCGGTGACAGCTCGTTCAGGTGGACGGGAATGACACCCCATGCGCCCTGCACTGCCATCTGCATGAGGAACGCGCCGAGCGCGATGAGGACGAGACTCGTGCTGAATCCCCAGAGCGGAATTACGGGAAGTGCGAAAAGCGCGGCGGTGATTATTGCGCGCCTCCTGCCGATTCGCTGCGACATGATCCCAAAAGTGATGCCCCCGATTATCGCGCCAACGTTTGCAATTATCAGGATGATGCTGACAGTATGAGTTGGCAGATTGCGCTGCGCCTGCAGATAAGTCGGGAACAGATCCTGGGTGCCGTGGCTGAAGAAGTTGAACGCAGTCATGAGAATGACCGCATACAGAAACAGCCAGCCATGGCTCCGGACTAGCGCACCGAACGCTCTTCGCGGCTGCGCACGTGTCGCAATCCACGCGGGAGATTCTTCCACATTCCGCCGAATAAAAAGCACCAGAAGTGCGGGAAGGACGCCAATCATGAACATCCCGCGCCAACCGATCGTGTCGAAGAAGAGTCCGTATACAATCGAAGCCAGAAGGAATCCGCTCGGATAGCCGACCTGAAGAATTCCGGACGCCAGTCCGCGTGACTGCTTCGGGATTGTCTCCATCATGAGCGACGCGCCAAGTCCCCATTCGCCTCCCATGGCGAATCCGAATCCGGCTCTCAGGACCAGGAGAACACTGAGCGTAGGCGCAAATGCAGAAGCAAGCTCGAACATGGAAAAGAGCAGAATGTCGAGCATGAGAATTCGCCGCCGTCCAAACTTGTCACCCATCATCCCGAATACCAGCGCCCCAAGCGGGCGCATCGCGAGCGTGAGAGTGACAGCCACTGAAACTGATTTTATGTCTGTTCCAAACTCCGCGCCGATAGCACGAAGCACAAACACCATGAGAAGGAAATCAAAAGCATCGAGCATCCAGCCGAGGAAACTGGCGATGACGACATTCTTCTCTTTCTTGTTGAGGGTCGTCCACTGCGAGAGTGCGCTCATTTTTCCAGACTGTCTGAAGTGGACGATACCTTCGTCAATCCTTTGGCCTTTCGCAATACATAATCAATCCGCGGACGACGGGAGTGTCAGCTTCGTGTGACGCGACCAGCTCACGCTTGGTTTACGTCACCACTCCGCGCTGGCGCGGTGAAGAGTCGGGCAATCAGCGGAGTGAGCAGCATTGTAATTCCAAAACGAATCGGCTGGGTGAGCTTCGTCAGCAGATACGCCACCGTCCAGATTCCCGCTTCGCCAGCGAGACCTTCCGGAGTCCAGCCCATCTTGATCGCGAGATAGAATCCAAACAGGACAATCATGTGAAGCGCGAGGTATACGACCACCGCGATCGTTCCGTATTTAGCAAGGATTCTTCGTAGAGTTCGCATCAGGCTCTTTTGGAGTTAAAAACGATTTCAAAAGGTAACACCCAGATCATCGCCAATCAGGCGCCTATGTCGCGAATGGCGGCATTGAATTAAAGATTTCCTGCTCCGCGTCGTTCATTTCCGGGGTGATATCCGCAAACAGTGGAGTACTGAGGTACCGCTCTGCGGTGTCGGGGAGCATGCAGAGAATTGTGCTGCCCTTTTCCGCCGCCCGAGCGACTTCCAGTGCGGCGAAGAAGGTCCCGCCCGCTGATGTGCCTACGAAGATCCCTTCTTTCTGGGCGAGGTCGCGACTGCACCGCATCGCGTCTGCTCCTGCGACTGTGATCACCCTGTCAACGTAGCCCGCCGCAATCGCATCCCCTGCAAGTTTTGGAATAAAATCCGGGCTCCATCCCTGGATCGGATGTGGCTTCCATGCGGGATGGCGTGAGGCCGGGGTTCCGCCTGACTCCCGTTCTTGTTTTTCACCACTCGTTATGAGCGGAGCGTCCGCGGGCTCGGCCAATACGATTTTTGTTTCTGGCCGTTCCTTCCGGAGAACACGTCCCACGCCCTTGAGCGTTCCGCCAGTTCCGAACCCGGTGACCCAGTAGTCGAGTCGTTCTCCGGCGAAGTCGGCCATGATTTCGTTCGCGGTTGTGCGTGTATGCACATCCGCATTTGCTTCGTTCTCGAATTGTCTTGTGAGATACCAGCCGTTCTTGGCGGCCAGCTCAGCGGCTTTCCTGACCATTCCCGTTGCGCCTGCACTGGCCGGAGTGAGAACGACCTGGGCGCCGAGAAAGCGCATCAGACGTCGGCGCTCTATGCTAAATGATTCCGCCATCAATATTACGAGTGGATAACCTTTCGCAGCGCAGACCATGGCAAGGCCGATCCCTGTGTTGCCGCTGCTTGCTTCAACAACTGTCTGGCCTGGCTTCAGTTCCCCGCTCTTCTCGGCGGCTTCGATCACTCCAAGTGCGAGCCGGTCCTTAACGGAGCCGAGCGGATTGAAGGCTTCGACTTTTACGAAGAGGGCGACGCCGGAAGGCGCGAGCTTGTTGATTCGAACAACGGGAGTGTTGCCGATCGTTTCGAGAATGCTGGCGAATCGAGGCATTGTAGTGGGGAGTAGGCGCAATCACGCGGTCAGGAGTCATAATCTAGTTCCGCCGCTTTCGGCCGAGGAGTAGAAGCCCGATTCTTCAGGAAAAGCTGCCCGCGGCAAACAACTCACGGACTCGCTTCGCTCTGAATTCGAAAATGCGATCGACCTCGCGCCTGACAAGGGGTGCCGCCAGCGCACCCACCCATCCAAATCGCAGGGTGTAATTGACTTCGTCTTCAATGACGGTCCCGCCATGACCCTCAACAAAGCGGTGGGTGTGAATCCATGACTTGTAAGGACCTCGAAGCTGCTCGTCCGCAAACGAATGCGGCGGATCCCATTCGATGATTCGTGTGCGCCATTTGAGTGGAAGGCCCCAGAGCCGAATTCTGTACTCTATTAGAGTTCCTTCTGCCATTACAATCGGCTTGGGAGTAAGCATCCGAAACTGAAGATTGTCCGGTGTAATTACGCCAAGATTATCGGCGCTCGCGAAGAATTCGAAAACGGTGTCGCGGTCGATTTCCAGGACAATGCTGCTTGTGGTCCGCCCGCTTCTGCGTGGCAGGAACCTTCGAAAGTTTATCATCAGTTGAAGATCGTGCGGCGGATCCCCCGCCGCACGATTCCAGATTCAGCGAGCAGAAGATGCGGCTTCAGGCACCGACTTCGGTGCAGACGTCGATGCTGGCTTGGGCATCAGGACCGCATCGATCACATGGATGACGCCGTTAGAAGCCTGGACGTCCGCAATGACAACGTTTGCGCCGTTCACGTAAACCTTCCCGTCGCGCACTGTGATGTCGAGAGACTGTCCATTGACGGTGGCGGGACGCGCCCCATTTCCGGCTACCACGTCGTTAGCTGACACCTTGCCGGAAAGCACGTGGTAGGTAAGGATCGACGCCAGTTTGTCCTTATCGGCAAGGAGCGATTGAACAGTGCCGGCAGGCAGCTTTGCAAACGCCGCGTCGGTGGGAGCGAATACAGTAAATGGTCCGGGGCCCATCAAAGTCTCGGCAAGGCCGGCGGCTTTGACTGCGGCGACGAGGGTGTTGAAGCTGCCATTCGCGACAGCCACTTCTACGATGTTCTGCATTGGTTTTTGTTCCTTAATTGTTTGAGTGGACATGCAAGCCGACAGTGCGACCAGAGTCATGAGTGCTCCGGCTGTGTTGCGAAAATTCCTGTTCATTGCTTCTCTCCCGTTACTGTTGCGTCAATGGTTTAGGCGCATGGTCGCAGGACTTCGTTGTCCAGCGTTTGTCGAGGAATAATGCAGTCGGCGCATGGTGTTGTCAAGGTGTTGTCGATTTTTTACTTTGACATTACATGGACAAAGGTCTATATTCATGTCATGAAACGAGTTGAGACTTCAAAGGTCGGCCCTGCTGTTGTTGACGGCTTGAACCCTATCGCGGTGGCAGCTGAGCGCAGCGGCCTCACGCAGGACGTCCTTCGCGCATGGGAGAGACGATATTCCGCGGTCAAACCCACCCGGGGGCCTGGCCGGCAGCGGCAGTACAGTGGCGAAGATATTGAGAGGTTGAAGTTGCTCAATTCAGTCGTCCGTGCCGGAAGAAGCATCGGCCAGGTGTCTCAGCTGTCGAACTCCGCTCTCTCATTGTTGGTGAGCGAAGATGTTGAAGCCCGAGATGCACGGCATGCGGCAAACTTTCGACCCGCTGACTCGGTTGAAACCGACAAGGTTGTTGCAGTGGCGATGGAGTTGACGCGAAAGCTTGACGCACCAGCGCTCAACGATCACTTGCGCCGGGCTGCCTCGCTCCTGGGCGCTCCCGCGTTTCTTGGGTGGGTTGCGGCTCCCCTGATGCGCCAGATAGGAGATGAATGGCATGCGGACCGCCTATTAATTTCGCAGGAGCACATGGCCTCGTCGCTCTTGCATAGCATCATCACCGAGATCATGCGCGGCTTATCCCATCCAGAAAATGCTCCGCGCATCCTTGTCTCGACGCCGGCCGGCGACCGCCATGCCATTGGAGCGGCGATCGTGGGAGCTTCAGCCGCCGCTGAAGGTTGGAACGTTACTTACCTTGGCGCGGATCTTCCCGCCGGTGAAATTGCCGCGGCTGCTGTTTCCGCCCGTGTTCAGCTGGTTGCACTCAGCATTGTGTACGTGGATAATTTGGAGCGTGTGCTCGCCGACCTGCGTCTGCTCCGGGACCGCCTCCCTCCCGAAATTCGTTTGATAGTAGGCGGGGCTGCCTCGGCCATGCTCAGACCTGAGCTCGCCAAGAGTGGAATCCGCATCAGGGAGTCGCTGACCCAGCTGATCGAAGAATTACGCGCGGTTTCCAGGTAGCGGCATCAAGGATTTCTTACGCCCTTGATCGCAGCGTTATTGGCATCAATATCGGCGCCGGGGTCCCGGCCATCGGTGGCTTTTCCCTTGAACGGGCTGGATGCGAGCAGGCGATAATCCTCCGCAGCAACATTTGCGAATCCGAGAGCGGAAACCGTGAGCGGATAGGAATTTCCCGGCGGAAACGCCGCCGACCCGCTCGCTAGAATCATGACATTCCCGACAAAGACACCGCCCGGAGCATACTTGGCAAATGCTGCGGCACCACCAAAGTTGTCACCCGTAATTCCGTAGGCTCCCCCGCCGATCAGGTTGTCGCGAGCGGTAAATCCCATCTGCTGTGTACCAGACGGACCGAATACAAAAGCTGAGTTGGTTGGCGAGATCACGGTGTTGTGAGCGATGAAGACTTCGGTAACGCTCCCGAACGTTGAGAAGCCTCTTCCGTCCCCGTCGAACGCACCAGTGTTCATGTTCGAGAGGACATTGTCCGTTATCGAGAAGCGGCGCGCTGGCACGGTAGGGAAAGTGTTGCCGGGTGCTCCGGCCACGTTGAAGCCAGTTCCCACGTTCCGAATGAGATTCCTGCGCAAGGTGACGTCTTCGGTGACGCACCAGCTGCAGGTGCCATTTTGGTTGACACTCTTGAGAACAACCGCAGCGCCGGTCTGGCCGTCGGTCCAACTGTTCTCCATCACATTGCCCTCGATGAGTACGCGCCGAGCATGTTTGATCTCCAGCAGGTTCTTGACGGTCCAGACGCCCTTCCAAGTCAGCGGCTTGAAGAAATGGTTTCGGCGGATCTCGATGTCGGCCGGCGTCAGGTTTGGCACTCCCGGATCAGAACCACCGAACATGAGATTCTCACCGGCGCCTTCCAGGTAGTTGTTAACGATCTTGAAGGGACCGGGTCCGTTCCAGCCTGCAATTGCCTGCGAGTCGGCGCCCTTTTCGTGGCACTCACTCAACCACGAGTCGATTATCGCCGTCGACGCGGAATTGAGGGCAACACAGCGCCGCAGTGTGAGAGTTGGGAAACCGTGAACATAGAGCCGGTCCATGACGAGGTCGTGCGGCACCTGCGCCAGTGTGGTCTGAGGCTGGGTAGAGCCGCCGTCCAGGGAAATGGCTGCATATGTCAGCGTCTGAGTGGCTACGGAAGTGACCTCGAGCCCGGTAAGGCGGTAGTGGTGTGCGCCCGCGGCGGTAAGAATGGCACTGACGGTGTTAGGGCTCAGGATCCTGGGCAGCTGTAGCTGTGCCGCGATCGCGGGGGTCATGCGCGTACCTTCGGCGGGGAGCGCCGCGAAATTAGCGGGTCGAATTACGATCCAGTTGTTGCTTGTGGTACTCTTGTTGGGAAGCGTGAAGTTGCCAGTGTAGGTCGCGCCGCGCGCGAGCTCGATGACGTCTCCGGGCTGAGCGTTGTTGAGAGCACTTTGAAAACTCCCGCCAGCAGGGACCGAAATAACGACTCCCCCTGGCACCGGAGCCTGAGGCTCTGCGGAATTGAGGAAAACGCGAGGCAGCTCCGCCGGTCCAATCGCGGGAGCGACCGGGTTGCCGGGAGAGGGATTGATGTCAGCGGGGGGAGCGATAGAATCGTGTCCGCATCCCACGAGTACGAAAGCACCGCTGCCAACCAGAACGCGACGCAACAGTTTGTGCATGTGCTGCCCTCAAGCGATCGTTTCGCGCAGCGCTACCTGGAAATTGACGCCCTTGGGAGTTGGATGGTAACCCAGCCAAGTCTGACCGTGAGGACTGAGTGGACCTGAATCTGACGCTTCAATCGTGAGCCACTCGTCGGCATAGTCGTTGTCTTGTAATAGATGAAAACAAATCGCCGCATAACGCCTTAGCTAAGGTGCAAGCGAATCATACGATCGCGAGCGCGGCGAGCAACATTAGATCGCTTGTCAGCATCAGCGAGTGTTAGGCCGCTACTTCGTCGGAACCGGAGTGTCTGTGCTGAAGGCATCGCGCGCCACCCGCCACTTGCCATCTGCGTCGTGATGGTAAATGACGAGCCCCCAGCCGGTATCCTGGATGGCAGCACCGCCGGCCTTCGGAGTATCAGTCGACTTGTAGGAGTACCGCTCAAAGGCCCACCCGCCTGCGACCACGAACTCCTTTAAAGTCTTGTCCCAGTGCGTCGTGAACGCCTGAAAATAGTCCTCGGCCCACTTGTGGACCGCAGCTTTGCCGACAATCGGCGGCGCGTGTGCGGCAAGAAACACCACGTCTTCTGTGAACATCCCAGTGAGCGAGTCGAGATTGTTTGAGTTTATGGCAGTTGTATAGGCTTCATGTGCCAGACGGGCGGTCGAGTCGACGGCTGCGTCAGTAAGGGCGGCTGGCTTAGAGCCCGAGGGACCGCAAGCTGCTACCGCCACGAAGATGACTATGCTCACCAATGCACGCACAGGAAAACTCCGGATAGAGTGTGAGGGAACTGTCGATGCCGCGACTACACGATGTCGGCCTAACGTTTAAGTTCTGCTGCAAGCACATATAATAAAATGCGAGCAAAGCGAGCTACAGAAAAGTGATTGTCGGCAGGCAACATTTGTTAGGCAACGGCGTCACCGCCCTATACCGCGCTTAGAGAGAAACGCCTGGTGCGCAATAGGCCCCTCGAAAGCTGGCGATTGATTGTAGGCATCCGATCCCCCGGCCGGAATGCTCAGGGACGTCCAGTTATTCCCGCGCAACTGCTTCGCGATATACACGACTTGGCCAACGTGATAGCTGAGGTGCGCAAGGGAACGGTGAAGAGCTTCGTGAACAGCGAGCGGCTGCCCGCGTATGGCAACCGTGAGCTGAAGCTCGTCATCAGTAAGAGCCTCCAACGATCCGAGCAGCACTTGCCAGCCCTCATCCCAATTTGAGAGGAGCGCTGCCCGGCCAACGTTTCGAGCCAGAAATTCGTCTTCTCGATTACGCCACTGCTTCTCGCCATCGCTGCTCAAGAAATCGGTGAAACGTGATCGAAGGTTCCCCGAAACATGCCAACAGATCGTGGCAATTGAGTTTTCGCCATTCGGACTGCGAGCCGAGAGGTCGTCATCACTGAGTTGATCGATAGCCGCTTCGGCGAGTCCTTTGTACCGAAGATATTCGGCGCGAATGGATTCTATAACTGTGGTCATGACGAGTTGCCTGTGATCGTCTGCCTAACGTTCAAGTTCTGCTGCGCGGGCATATGGGCCGCACTACGAATGCTTGGCGCGATGCGTGTGAGCGCAATACCCTTTAATGCTAAGCACCGCGACAGCAGCAACGTTTGTTAGGCGACGCGCAGAGGCTTGATGCGAGCAACATCGCCTTTGAGCGCTCGACCGGCATCCCAGAGATCGACGGCCCGCTGAGCGTTCATCCAGAACTCAGGTGAGTTACCAAAAACGCGAGACAGGCGAATAGCCATTTCAGGACTTAGCGCCCTTCGACCACGAAGGAGTTCGTTGACCGATTGACGCGAAACACCGGCCGCGTCCGCAAGCCCAGCGACAGTAAGCCCGTAATCTGGGAGAAAGTCTTCGCGTAACATCTCGCCGGGATGTGTGGGCCGACGAGTCATCGCACGAGTATTCAGAATAGTCATTGGTTCTCCTGCCTAGTGATAGTCACAGACCTCGACATCGTACGCATCGCCATCAACAAAACGGAAACAGATGCGCCATTGGTCGTTGATCGAGATCGAATGTTGCCCCCTTCGGCCGTCCTTGAGCGCGTGAAGCCTGTTGCCAGGCGGCACCTTCAGATCATCGAGTCGCGCAGCAAGATCGACATATTCGAGTTTGCGTGCAGCTCGCTTAGCTACATCTGACGGAAATCGCTTCGCGTTTCCGTTCAGGAACAGATCGCGCGTGCGCTTATCGGCAAACGTCTTAATCACTCAGGAATGTATCGCGTCACGTGACACGGGTCAAGACCATGTCTGGTGTCGCCTAACGTTCAAGTTCTGCTGCAAGCACATCTAATAAATTGCGAGCGAAGCGAGCTTCAGAAAAGTGATTGCCAGCAGCAACGTTTGATAGGCGGCTTGTTCAACACATTCAACCCAGTGGTCTTCTGCCGTATCCGTGTGACAAATTGCTGACAATCGGCACGAGTTCGAAAAGCGAACTTGCCAGTAAAAGCGTCCGCGAAAACCAGGCTTTCCTATTTCAGGCGGGCGAACTGCTCGTCGGTCAGCGGGACCACCGACAACCGTCCCTGCCTTACGAGCGGCGACTCTGCGAAGATAGCATCAGCCTTGATCTCGGCGAGCAGCACAGGTCGAGGCAGTGGTCGAACCGCCTCAATTTCAACGACCGGCGGCTTTGAGTCTTTCGCGCCCGGGTCCGGATAAGCCGGCCTCGTCACGCGCGCGAGGCCGACGACCGCCTTCTCCTTGCCGGTATGATAGATAAGCACGTCGTCGCCGCGCTTCATCGAGGCGATGTTCGTGAGCGCAACCGGATTGTTCACGCCGTCCCAGGTGGTGGTTTTCTCGCGGATGAGGTCGTCCCAACTGTACGTGGACGGTTCAGTCTTGAAGAGCCAATGGCGAAGCATTCTAGTCCCTGTCAGTAGGAATCGACGTCGGTCTTCGACTAATATTGCTCGCGCCAGGTCTTGTTACAAACCCCGCATCTCTGCGCGGAATCATTTTTGTCCGCCTAACGTTCAAGTTTTGCTGCAAGCACATCCAATAGTTGCGAGCGCAGCGAGCTACAGAAAAGTGATTGAAGCAGCAACGTTTCGTTAGCTGGCAGCGGCAAACACTTGCACTTCCTTGCGAAGCCTGTCGCCGAGCAGATCCTTCTGCTCCTCGAGATCAAATCGTGCTTGAAGGTTTAGCCAAAATCCCTCAGTAGTACCGAAATAGCGGGACAATCTAAGAGCAGTATCGGCGGTAACCCGTCTGGTACCGTGAACGATTTCGTTAATCCGTCGCGCGGGAACACTTACATCGTGTGCCAGGCGGTACTGGGAAATTCCCATTGGGTTGAGGAAGTCCTCGAGGAGAACCTCTCCGGGATGAATGGGTGCCAGTTTACGAGTAGTCATATAGAGATCTCAGTGATAGTCGACGATTTCAACATCATAGCGTTGCCGTCCTTCCAGTGGAAGCAGATTCGCCATTGATCGTTCACGCGGATGCTGTATTGCCCGCTTCGAGCGCCTTTCAGCTTTTCGAGCCGGTTACCGGGCGGAATTCTTAGATCATCGAGCGCGTCCGCAGCATCCACCGCCCCAAGTTTTCGAAGCATTACGCGGGCCAGATTACCAGGAAAGCGCCTTACGTGCTCACGACCAAAGAGCCGCTCCGTATCCCGATCGCTGAAACTCTTAATCACCTCTTATAATAACGTCACGCGGTATTACCGTCAAGCGTTACTATCTACTCCAGCTAACGCCAAAGCTAAGCTGCAAAAGGATCACATAAGAGTGCTCGCGAAGCGAGCACCATTCAATAGCCTCTTTGCCAGCTTCAGCGTTCGTTAGCCAGCCGGATACTGCGTGACAGATAGCAGATTGCCGTCAGGGTCTTTGAACCACGCCACGCGCGCACCGCTCGGCGCCTGCCAGACGCCGCCGGCATCCTGATCAAGCCACGAGTAGCGCTCCGCTATAACGCCGTATGCGCTGAGCCGCTCCAAGACGTCTGGGAGACTCGCGACCTGCCACCCCAATGTCGTAAAAGTGTGAGGCGTAAACCGCTCCACCTTCTGCAGGCGCAGTTCGACGCCGTTGCTATCAAGCGAGATTGCAAACTCGTCCTCGTACCGGAGTTTCAGCCCCAGTACGTTCGTATAAAAGGCGACGGCGCGGACACCCTCGGTCGTGGCGCCAAACGCGACGAGCTTTGCGTCTCTGACCATGCGAGTCCCTCTAGACCGTTGCGTACAGGAAAGCCTGTGGCTGGCTAACGTTCAAGTTCTGCTGCGCGGCTCAACGATCGCACCACCTAATGCTTGGTGGCGATGCCCGTTAGCGCAATACCCTGTAAGCCAAGCACTGCGGCAGCAGCAACGTTTGTTAGGCGACGAGGCTAGCGTAAATCGGACGGTCTCGCACTGGCAGCAGTTTTCTCTGTGAGTAACTGTGTTGTGAAATGCTGGCCTTCAGACAGTTGCGTCATTTCACTAACTAGCTGGCTTACCGAGTCCTCTAACGCTGTCACCCGCCGCTGCGTGTCGATCAACGCATCCTGGGCTGCGCCGCGACGTTCGATCCCCCGCACGTACCGTAGTCCGAGATAGAAGATACCGCCACCGAATAAAAGCCACGGCGCCAATCCAATAAGCATCATTCCAAAAAAACCGTTCATGCAGCCTCCGAATGTACGAAATAGATTGGGCGTCGCCTAACGTTCAAGTTCTGCTGCAAGCACATCAAAAAGTGCCGAGCGCAGCGAGGTTCCGAAAAGTGAATGGGATCTTGCAGCAGTTTTGTTGACACTCATGGTTACGCGGCAGCTCGCTCGAAGGCAATAGGTGAATGGTAGCCTAGAGCAGAGTGAAGACGTTTCGCGTTGTAGTAGCGGATATAATTACCGAGCTGCTTTCGCATTGTTTGTTCGTTGGGAAAGTGCACGCCGCGCGTAAGTTCGGCTTTCAGGGAGTGGAAAAACGATTCCATGTGTGCATTATCGCCTGGCCCTCGCACGTTCGCACTTTGCCGAAATCGGAGTTGCGTCAAATAATCGCAGAAGGATGCACTCATGTACTCAGATCCTCGATCGCTGTGAAAGATTACGTCTTGAGCTGAGCGCCTTCTGATTGCCCGACGTAGCACTGCACAAGCTTCTCTTCCCGTTCTTCTCGTCGTAAGCGTCCATGCAAGGATGCGTCGCGAGTACCGGTCCATCACGATGGCTAAATAGCGCCAGCCACCCGAGACCCTGAGAAACGTTATGTCACCTACCCACACCTGATTTGCTTTATCTACGTGCGTCGTCCAGAGCAGGTTTGGATGTCGCGCGTAGAAATGATGCACGCTCGCCTTTGCCCTGTATCCTCGCACTGCTCTGGCACGGAGACCAGCTTCTCGCATCAGGCGTGCAACCCGGCGTCGGCTCACGCTCCAGCCCCCGCTAATCAAGAGATGATAAATACGCGGGCTTCCATAGCGTTCCTTGTGCTCGGCGAAGAGCCGTATGATCTCCCTTGATAACACCCGGTCCTGCTCCCGATGTGCACTCTCGCCACGGCGACGCCAGGCATAAAAGCCCGCAGTCGTGACGTCGTACCGCCGGCACAAGGACGCTACGCTGAACTGCGTGCGTTGCGAATCGATGAAGGCGAACTTGTCGCCTTTCGAACGGAACAGAACCGTATGGCTTTTTTTAGGAGTTCATGCTCCTCTCGGAGGACGGCATGCTCCTTCTCAAGCGCCTGTAGCCTGGCAATCTCTCGGACCGGACGGGATGCGAGCGCTTTAGGGCTTCGTCCGCGGAGCCGGCCGTCTCGGCGATCCTTTCTCCACTTCGACAACATGAACGGGTGTATCTCCAACGCAGCAGCAACCGTCTGCACTTGAATCCCCGGCTGCATGCTCAGCCGAACAGCAGTGAGTTTAAACTCGTCGCTGTACTTCCTGATCTTGCGCGGCCCAGCTCTCGGCATTCGAGACACTCCATGATCGTTAGGTGAAGGTGTCT